>NZ_JBIVXW010000011.1:0-86271 GCF_044769405.1 Streptomyces sp. NPDC090442 | reverse complement strand
GCAGCCCGCAGCCCGCAGCCCGCAGCCCGCAGCCCGCAGCCCGCAGCCCGCAGCCCGCAGCCCGCAGCCCGCAGCCCGCAGCCCGCAGCCCGCAGCCCGCAGTGAGTTCCGTGTGTTGGGCGGCCCTACAGCGCTGCGTGGCCAGTGTCAGTAGGCCCAACCGGGCTGTACTGGGCGGCTGTATGGGGCAACGCATCTCGTATCGGTCGGAGCATCTCGAGCTGAACTCCCCCTACATCTCCCCTCCCGCTACGTGCGTTTCGCTCTCCATCGTTTCGGCCCTCGGCCACGCGGCAAGAAGCCCAATCGCCGCCTCCCACTGCCAGCGCACGGGTCAGCACCGTGCCGCTTAGCTCGCTCCTTCCTTTCTGCGGATCCGCGGAGGCGGCCCAACGCCCACAGGGCTGAGCCGGCGAGAGCGAGTGTGCCGAGTAGGGCTGTACCAGTAGCGTCCGCCGATGCGCTCGTCCCTTCGCGACCGGCGAGAGCCGGTTGTTCACGATGTGGACGAGAGGGTCCGGCTTCCGGTACGGCGTTGGGCTCGGGGATGCCGAAGACCGGAAGCAGGCGCGAGTGGGCGCCGTGCAGCATGGCCGGTGGCAGCAGCGAGAGCGGGTCCAGGTAGGTCGTGCCACGTAGTAGGCCCCAATGGAGACATGGGGCGCGGCAGTGGTAGGGGCCGCCCTCCAGTACGCCGACGGGCTGGCCGGCGGTGACCTGTTGGCCCTTGTGGGCGGATGCGCGGACCGGTTCGTAGGTGGTGCGTAACGGTGGATGGCCCGAGTCGGACACCTCGATGGTGAGGACGCCGCGGCCGGCGACGGTGCCGGCGAATGCGATCTGTCCGGGCGCGGCTGCCTTGACGACTGTGCCTGCGGATGCCGCCAGGTCGACGCCTCTGTGTCCTGCCGCCCAGGGCGTTGGAGGCGGCTCCCAACCGCGCAGCACTGTGGGCGGTGCCCCGCCAGGGCCGTCGACTGGCCAGGAGCGGTCCGCCGTCGAAGCCGCTGGTCGGGCAGCCAGCTTCACCCCGTCCTTGGCCAAGGGCGGTGCCGCGCTGGCGATCGGCGCCGCCGCGGTGGCCACCCCTGTCGTGCCGATCGCTCCTACAGATGCCCCGACGCACAGTACGTACAGGCAGAGAGCACATAGAGCGCAGAGAGAACACAGGGCACGCAGGGCGCACCGCGTGAGTGGGGGGAGTGTCGGAGGGGGCGGGTGTCGGCCGCCGTCTTGGCGGTTTCGGCCTGATGACACTTCCTGTCCGTACGTTGCCCGGCTTTGGGCGGCGAGTCCCGTGGCCTTCACCCGGGCACGATCTCGGCTCGGTGCTTGAGGCGACGCCGATGAGGATCCGGGAGCTGGAGCGGGAGTTGGAGTTGGGACTGGGACAGGAGCTGATGCCGAACCCGGTTCCGGCTCCGAGCTCAGCTCGGGATCTGAAGTCCGCCCCGAACCCGGTACCGACACGGACACGAGCTCGGGCACAGGCACGGACGCCGGAATGGAAGACGCGACCGACGTGGACTCGACGCGAGGCCGCGTCGTCTGGGGGGAGCGCTCCCCGACCGGGGGCACCGCAGTCGCTCCGTCCATAGGCGGTCCGTGGCGGCACTGCCGGTCAGGGCGAGAGCCCGGTGAGCCTCCGTGCCCGGGGAGTTGCCTTCGTTCGATGTGGGGCCCTCGGGTAAGGGCGGAGAGTCGTGGGCGGGTCACGTTGCGTCGTCGGGATGGTGCGAGCGTGGCATGAGGCCGCCGATTGGTCGGGCCGGTGATTCGTCGCATGTTGTGACGATCGCGGATGCGAGGCAGGCGCGGGGATCTTGGTCAAAAGCTGTGGACGGAAAGGGGGTTGTGGATAACGGCGTCACCTTGAAGGGGCGCGAAATGGTGCGTGTCGCCCGGTGCATCGCCCGTCCCGTACACTTCTGATGGCGATCCGGGTCACCGGGTCGACTTCGCACGCCCCGCCGCCAGTGCAGTAGTCCCGTTCGGGCAGCACGTCGGCCGCGCTCCTCGGTCCTCGGAAGGTTCCACCCGGTTCCTCCCCTGGCAGGCGCGTCGGGGCGTCAGGCACTGCGATCAGCCGGTCGTGGTGGAACCGAGAAAACAAGGAGTACGGCCATGGCCGTCGTCACGATGCGGGAGCTGCTGGAGAGCGGCGTCCACTTCGGGCACCAGACCCGCCGCTGGAACCCGAAGATGAAGCGTTTCATCTTCACGGAGCGCAACGGCATCTACATCATCGACCTGCTCCAGTCGCTGTCGTACATCGACCGCGCCTACGAGTTCGTCAAGGAGACTGTCGCGCACGGCGGCTCGGTGATGTTCGTCGGTACGAAGAAGCAGGCCCAGGAGGCCATTGCTGAGCAGGCGACCCGCGTGGGCATGCCCTACGTGAACCAGCGCTGGCTCGGCGGCATGCTGACCAACTTCTCGACCGTCTACAAGCGTCTGCAGCGCCTCAAGGAGCTTGAGCAGATCGACTTCGAGGACGTGGCCGCCTCCGGCCTCACCAAGAAGGAGCTCCTGGTCCTCTCCCGCGAGAAGGCCAAGCTGGAGAAGACCCTCGGTGGTATCCGCGAGATGCAGAAGGTGCCCAGCGCCGTCTGGATCGTGGACACCAAGAAGGAGCACATCGCCGTCGGCGAGGCGCGCAAGCTCAACATCCCGGTTGTCGCGATCCTCGACACCAACTGCGACCCGGACGAGGTCGACTACAAGATCCCGGGTAACGACGACGCGATCCGCTCCGTCACCCTGCTCACCCGCGTGATCGCCGACGCCGTCGCCGAGGGCCTGATCGCCCGCTCCGGTGCCGCGACCGGTGACCAGAAGCCGGGCGAGAAGGCCGGCGAGCCGCTGGCCGAGTGGGAGCGCGACCTGCTCGAAGGCGACAAGAAGTCCGACGACGAGGCCGCCAAGGCCGAGGCCCCGGCCGCTGAGGCCGAGAAGCCCGCCGAGGCCGAGAAGCCGGCCGAGCAGGGCTGACCTCTCAGACTGGTTGGTTGACGGCGGGGGAGGTGCCACAAGCGCCGCCCCCGCCGTCCACCCGTAGATCTTTCGACTTTCGCGATTTCGAGAAGAGATTCACAGACCATGGCGAACTACACCGCCGCTGACGTCAAGAAGCTCCGCGAGCTCACCGGCGCCGGCATGATGGACTGCAAGAAGGCCCTGGAAGAGGCCGAGGGCAACGTCGACAAGGCCGTCGAGGTCCTGCGCGTCAAGGGTCAGAAGGGCGTCGCCAAGCGCGAGGGCCGCTCCGCCGAGAACGGCGCTGTGGTCTCCCTGCTCGCCGACGACAACACCTCCGGCCTGATCCTTGAGCTCAAGTGCGAGACCGACTTCGTCGCCAAGGGCGAGAAGTTCCAGGCCGTCGCCAACGCTCTGGCCGCGCACGTCGCCAAGACCAACCCGGCGGACCTCGAGGCCCTGCTCGCCTCCGAGATCGAGGCCGGCAAGACCGTCCAGGCGTACGTCGACGAGGCCAACGCGAACCTCGGTGAGAAGATCGTCCTGGACCGCTTCGCGCAGTTCTCCGACGGCTACGTGACGGCGTACATGCACCGCACGATGCCCGACCTGCCGCACCAGATCGGTGTTCTCGTCGAGCTCGACAAGGACAACGCCGAGGTCGCGAAGGGTATCGCGCAGCACATCGCCGCGTTCGCCCCGAAGTACCTCTCCAAGGACGACGTGCCGGCCGAGGTCGTCGAGGCCGAGCGCCGCGTCGCCGAGGAGACCACCCGCGCCGAGGGCAAGCCCGAGGCCGCGCTGCCGAAGATCGTCGAGGGTCGCCTCAACGGCTTCTTCAAGGACGCGACGCTGCTCGGCCAGCCGTACGCGCTCGACAACAAGAAGTCCGTGGAGAAGGTTCTCCAGGAGGCCGGCGTCACCCTGAAGCGCTTCGCGCGCATCAAGGTCGGCATCTGAGCCTGCCGCGAGGCAGCGAATGACCTACGGCCCCGCTAGGGTCGTACGCAGTCGGCCGCTCATCGGTCGGCCGCAGATGTGACGAGGAGGCCATTGCCGGACAGGGATCTGACCAAGACCCACGGCAATGGCCTTCTTCGTATGTGCACGAGGAGAGCTCAATGAATCACGGTGCCGACGGCGCAGACACCCACAAAGCCGGTAAGGGACGCTTCCTTCTGAAGCTGTCGGGCGAGGCGTTCGCCGGTGGCGGCGGACTCGGTGTGGACCCCGATGTCGTGCACGCCATCGCCCGCGAGATCGCCGCGGTGGTCCGTGACGGTTATGAGATCGCCATCGTGATCGGCGGCGGCAACTTCTTCCGCGGTGCCGAACTCCAGCAGCGCGGCATGGACCGGGCCCGTTCCGACTACATGGGCATGCTCGGTACGGTCATGAACTGCCTGGCCCTCCAGGACTTCCTGGAGAAGGAGGGCATCGACTCCCGGGTCCAGACGGCCATCACCATGGGGCAGGTCGCGGAGCCGTACATCCCGCTGCGTGCGGTGCGCCACCTGGAGAAGGGCCGCGTCGTCATCTTCGGCGCCGGTATGGGCATGCCGTACTTCTCCACCGACACCACCGCCGCCCAGCGCGCCCTGGAGATCGACGCCGAGGCCATGCTGATGGGGAAGAACGGCGTGGACGGCGTCTACGACTCCGACCCCAAGAGGAACCCGGACGCGGTCAAGTTCGACGCCCTCGAATACGGCGAGGTCATCACCCGCGACCTGAAGATCGCCGACGCCACCGCCATCACGCTGTGCCGGGACAACAAGCTCCCGATCCTCGTGTTCGAGCTGCTCGCCGAGGGGAACATCGCGCGTGCGGTGAAGGGTGAGAAGATCGGCACGCTCGTCAGCGATCAGAACACCCGGGCCTAACGGCCTCAACTGCCTGATTCCGTACGGGTGTCGGCCCGTACGGGCGGCAACCCCCGGTCGTGGGAAGACCTCGGTACGGGGATGGACAACCGCCTGCCGGTCGGACACCGTGCAGGAGAAGACGCGCGGCAGGGGCGAGGCTCTGCTTCTTACCGATAAGACCAGGAGCAAGTGGTGATCGAAGAGATCCTCCTCGAAGCCGAGGAGAAGATGGAGAAGGCCGTCGTGGTCGCCAAGGAGGACTTCGCCGCGATCCGCACCGGGCGTGCGCACCCGGCGATGTTCAACAAGATCGTGGCGGACTACTACGGCGCCATGACGCCCATCAACCAACTGGCGTCGTTCTCGGTGCCGGAGCCGCGGATGGCCGTGGTGACCCCGTTCGACAAGAGCGCGCTGCGCAACATCGAGCAGGCGATCCGCGATTCGGACCTCGGCGTCAACCCGAGCAACGACGGCAACATCATCCGCGTGAACTTCCCGGAGCTCACCGAGGAGCGCCGGCGCGAGTTCATCAAGGTCGCCAAGAACAAGGCCGAGGACTCGAAGATCTCGATCCGCAGCGTGCGACGCAAGGCCAAGGAGTCGCTCGACAAGCTCGTCAAGGACAAGGAGTCGGGCGAGGACGAGGTGCGCCGGGCCGAGAAGGAGCTCGACGACACCACCGCGAAGTACGTCGCGCAGGTGGACGAGCTCCTCAAGCACAAGGAATCCGAGCTCCTAGAGGTCTGATGAACGAGTCATCCTGGGGGACCCCGGTCGGCGCCGGACACTGGGGACCGCCCGATCACGGATCGGCCGCCTCGCTGCGCGGGGCGGCACCCCCCGCCCCGGCGGGTCCCGTGCACGGCAGGGGCGGCGCGGCGCAGACTCGGCCCATGCCCATCGTGCCCGAGCCGGGCGGACACCAGGACGACCATCGGGACATCCGGGATGACCAGGACAACCTGGACGACCGGGGGGCTGCTCGGCTGAGCGGCCCCCTGTTCCGCGACGACAGGCCGCAGGAGCCCATGCCCACCTCGCTCCCCGGGTCCGACAGTGACCCAGTGAAACCGCAGAAGAAGAGCGCGGGGCGCAATCTGCGCGCTGCCATAGGGGTCGGCGTCGGACTCGGCGCGGTGATCCTCGCCTCGCTCTTCGTCTACAAGCCGGTGTTCATCGGTGTCATAGCGCTCGCCGTCGTCGTGGGCCTGTGGGAGCTGACCTCGCGGCTGGCGGAGCGCAAGGACATCCGGGTGCCGCTGGTCCCGCTCGCGGTCGGCGGCACCGCCATGGTGATCGCCGGATACGTGCGCGGTGCCGAGGGGGCGTGGGTGGCGATGTCGCTCACCGCCCTCGCCGTCCTGGTCTGGCGGATGACGGAGGCGCCGCAGAACTACCTCCGGGACGTCACGGCCGGGGTCTTCGCGGCGTTCTACGTCCCGTTCCTGGCGACGTTCGTGGCCCTGATGCTGGCTGCCGCGGACGACGGGCCGCAGCGGGTGCTGACGTTCCTGCTGCTGACGGTCGTCAGCGACACCGGTGCCTACGCGATCGGTTGGCGCTTCGGGAAGAAGAAGCTGGCGCCGCGGATCAGTCCGGGCAAGACCCGCGAGGGACTCGTCGGCGCGGTGCTCTTCGCGATGGTGGCGGGGGCGCTGTGCATGCAGTTCCTGATCAAGGGCGGCGCCTGGTGGGAGGGGCTGCTGCTCGGCCTGGCGGTCGCGGTCAGCGCGACCCTCGGCGACCTCGGCGAATCCATGATCAAGCGGGATCTGGGCATCAAGGACATGGGCACCCTGCTGCCCGGCCACGGCGGGATCATGGACCGGTTGGACTCGCTGCTGCCGACGGCGCCGGTGGTCTGGCTGCTGTTCGTGATCTTCGTGGGAGCGGGCTGACCGTCGCCGGTTACCCTTGGAGGGCGCGCCGCTCGTTCGCGGCGCGCCCTTCCCGTTCCCGCGACCGCGGGGACGATCCGTGAGGTCCCCCGGTTCCGGCCCCGTCCGGCTCCTGGCTCCGCGTCGGCGGAAGCCGTCCGGCCTCGTCGCACAGAGGAGTTTCCGCCCATGGCACGCCCGGCCCCGGGAGAACTGACGTTTGTCGCCCCCCGCGGCGCCAAGAAGCCGCCACGGCACCTCGCCGACCTCAGCCCGGCCGAGCGCCGCGAGGCGGTGGCCGCGATCGGTGAGAAGCCGTTCCGTGCCAAGCAGTTGTCGCAGCACTACTTCGCCCGCTACGCGCACGACCCGGCGCAGTGGACCGACATCCCCGCGACGGCGCGCGAGAAGCTGGCCGCGGAACTGCTCCCGGACCTGATGTCGGTGGTGCGGCACATCTCGTGCGACGACGACACCACCCGCAAGACGCTGTGGCGGCTGCACGACGGCACCCTCGTCGAGTCCGTGCTGATGCGCTACCCGGACCGGGTCACCATGTGCATCTCCTCACAGGCCGGCTGCGGCATGAACTGCCCGTTCTGCGCCACCGGCCAGGCCGGGCTGGACCGCAACCTCTCCACCGCGGAGATCGTGCACCAGATCGTCGACGGGATGCGGGCACTGCGCGACAGTGAGGTTCCCGGCGGCCCGGCGCGGCTTTCCAACATCGTTTTCATGGGCATGGGTGAGCCGCTCGCCAACTACAAGCGCGTGGTCGGCGCGATCCGACGGCTGACCGACCCCGAGCCGGACGGTCTGGGCCTCTCCCAGCGCGGCATCACCGTCTCCACCGTCGGGCTGGTCCCGGCGATGCTGCGGTTCGCCGACGAGGGCTTCAAGTGCCGGCTCGCGGTGTCGCTGCACGCGCCTGACGACGAGCTGCGCGACACCCTCGTGCCGGTCAACACCCGCTGGAAGGTCCGCGAGGTGCTGGACGCGGCATGGGAGTACGCCGAGAAGTCCGGCCGCCGGATCTCGATCGAGTACGCCCTGATCCGGGACATCAACGACCAGGCATGGCGCGGTGACCTGCTGGGGCGCCTGCTCAAGAACAAGCGGGTCCATGTCAACCTCATTCCGCTCAATCCGACGCCGGGCTCGAAGTGGACCGCCTCGCGGCCCGAGGACGAGCTGGCGTTCGTACGGGCCATCGAGGCGCACGGCGTGCCCGTGACCGTCCGGGACACCCGGGGCCAGGAGATCGACGGCGCCTGCGGGCAACTGGCGGCCTCGGAACGCTGAGCACCCGCTGGTACGGTGGCGTGGAAAAACGCACATTCATTCCGACAGGGGAGCGCCACAGCGCTGAGAGTGCGGACGTGTCGTAGCCCTACGGCGCCCGCAGACCCTTGAACCTCGCCCGGGTCATTCCGGGTAGGAAGTTCGGTCGTCACTCATGCTGTTGCGCCCCGTCCACCGTTTGCTGCCAAGCGTCATCGACGCAGAACGCAGTGGACACCGGGCGGGGCCGCGTCTCTTCCTGGCCAGCCAGGAGGAACTCAGTGAGCACCACCAGCAGGATCACCGCGGCAGCGCTCGCCGCGGTGGCCGGCATCACCGCACTCGCCGGGTGTGGCAGCTCCGGCACCGGCGGCAGCACGGACGCCAAGACCGTCACGCTCGTCAGCCATGACTCGTTCAACGCCTCCAAATCCGTCCTGGCCGCCTTCGAGAAGGAGACCGGCTACAAGGTCAAGGTGCTCAGGGGCGGGGACGCGGGCAAGGCCGTCAACCAGGCGATCCTGGCCAAGGACAACCCGCAGGGCGACGTCTTCTTCGGCATCGACAACACCCTGCTCTCGCGCGGCCTGAACGCCGGTCTCTTCACCCCCTACAAGGCCCAGGGCCTGGAGAACGTCCCGGCCGACCTCCAGCTCGACAAGGACGCCCACCGGGTCACGCCCCTTGACTACGGCGACAGCTGCGTCAACTACGACCGCGCCTACTTCACCCAGCACAAGCTGGCGCCGCCGCAGACCTTCGACGACCTGCTCAAGCCGCAGTACAAGAACCTGCTGGTCACCGAGAACTCCGCCACCTCCTCTCCGGGACTTGCCTTCCAACTGGGCACCATCGCCACCCACGGCGAGGCCGGCTGGCAGGACTACTGGAAGAAGCTCAAGGCCAACGGCGTCGAGGTCGTGGACAGTTGGGAGCAGGCGTACAACGAGCGCTTCTCGGGCTCCGCGGCCGGCAAGGGCAAGGGGGACAAGCCGCTGGTGGTCTCCTACGCCTCCAGCCCGCCCGCCGAGGTGATGGGCAAGAACCCCGCGCCCAAGGAGGCCCCGACCGGCGTCGCGACCGGCACCTGCTTCCGGCAGATCGAATTCGGCGGTCTGCTCAAGGGCGCCAAGAACGAGAAGGGCGGCAAGGCGCTGCTCGACTTCCTCCTGTCGAAGAAGTTCCAGGAGGACATGCCGCTGCAGATGTTCGTCAACCCGGCGCGCAAGGACGCCAAGGTGCCGGAGCTGTTCACCCACTACGGCACCGCGATCGACAAGCCGGCGACGCTCGCCCCGGCGACGATCACCAAGAACCGTGACCAGTGGATCAAGCAGTGGTCCTCGCTCGTTCTGAAGTAGCCCCCGCACGGCCCAGGAGGCCCGCGCGCGGAACGGCGGTGCGGCTCGGTCTGATGGCCCTGCCGCTCGCCTTCTTCGCGCTGTTCTTCGCCTACCCGGTCGCCGTGATCGTCGGACGCGGGCTGAAGGACGGCGGGCAGTGGCAGTTCGGGCGATTCGCCGCCGTGCTCGGCGACCCGGACGTCCTCCACGTGTTGTGGTTCACCGTCTGGCAGGCCGCCGCCTCGACGGGGCTGACGCTGCTGGCCGCGCTGCCCGGCGCATACGTCTTCGCCCGCTTCGACTTCCCCGGCAAGCAACTGCTGCGGGCGGTGGTCGCGGTGCCCTTCGTGCTGCCCACCGTCGTCGTCGGCTCCGCCTTCCTGGCACTGGTCGGCCGGGGCGGGCTGCTGGACAATCTGTGGGGCGTCCGGCTGGACACCTCGGTGTGGGCGATCCTGCTCGCGCATGTCTTCTTCAACTACGCGGTCGTCGTCCGTACCGTCGGGGGGCTCTGGGCCCAACTCGACCCGCGTCAGGAGGAAGCGGCCCGGGTCCTGGGAGCCGGACGGTTCGCGGCCTGGCGGAGAGTGACGCTGCCCGCGCTGGGACCGGCCGTGGCCGCCGCGGCGCTGATGGTGTTCCTCTTCACCTTCACCTCCTTCGGCGTCGTGCAGATCCTGGGCGGCCCGACCTTCTCCACGCTGGAGGTGGAGATCTACCGGCAGACCGCCGACTTCCTGGATCTGCCCACCGCCGCCGTGCTGACCCTGATCCAGTTCGCCGCCGTACTGGGCCTGTTGGGGCTGCACGCCTGGACCGTGCGGCGCCGCGAATCGACCCTGCGGCTCGTCGACGCCTCCCGCACCGCCCGCCGCCCAAAGGGCCGCAGCCAGTGGGCGCTGCTCTGGAGCACGCTCGCCGTCATCGCGGTGCTGCTCGTCCTGCCCCTGGCTGTGCTCGTCGAACGGTCCTTCGCCGGGCCCCACGGCTACGGGCTGGTCTTCTACGAGACGCTGCAGTCCGCCGCGTCCGCCGACAGCACCTTCGCCGTCGCCCCCCTCGACGCCCTCTGGAACTCCCTCACCTACGGTGCCGCGGCCACCGCGATCGCCCTGCTGATCGGCGGCGCGGCGGCGGCCGCACTCACCCGCTCCCGGCCGACGGCCGGCCCGTCGGGACGCACCCCCGTGATCACTCGGCTGCTGCGCGGCTTCGACGGGCTGCTGATGCTGCCCCTCGGCGTCTCCGCCGTGACCGTCGGCTTCGGCTTCCTGATCACTCTCGACAAGCCGCCGCTGGACCTGCGGGAATCGTGGTGGCTGGTGCCGCTCGCGCAGGCCCTGGTGGGCGTGCCGTTCGTGGTCCGCACCATGCTGCCCGTCCTGCGGGCGGTCGACGGCCGGCTGCGGGAGGCGGCGGCCGTCCTCGGCGCCTCGCCCTGGCGGG
The DNA here is from genome assembly GCF_044769405.1 of Streptomyces sp. NPDC090442. Classification (NCBI taxonomy): domain Bacteria; kingdom Bacillati; phylum Actinomycetota; class Actinomycetes; order Kitasatosporales; family Streptomycetaceae; genus Streptomyces; species Streptomyces sp. NPDC090442. The sequence continues at coordinate 75,480 of NZ_JBIVXW010000011.1, read as the reverse complement.
TCTGGCGCGAGGTGGACCTGCCGATGGTGCGGCGGGCCGTGCTCATCGCGGCGGGCTTCGCGTTCGCCGTCTCGCTCGGTGAGTTCGGCGCGACCGTGTTCATCGCACGGCCCGATCAGCCGACCCTTCCGGTGGCCGTGGCGCGGCTGCTGGGCCGCGCGGGGGAGTTCAACTACGGCCAGGCGATGGCCCTGTCGACCATGTTGATGGTGGTGTGCGCGGGCGCCCTGCTGGCCCTGGAACGGATCCGTCCCCAGCCGCGGACCGGCTCGGCCGGAGGCAGCCCCATCGACCACTCCGGGGAGTTCTAGATGACGACACAGACCGGGACCACGACATCGGAAATGCTGCGGCTGGACGGCGTCACCGTCCGCTTCGGCACACCCGGTGCGGCCCCCGCCCTCGACGCGGTCGACCTGGACGTCGCGGCGCACGAAACCGTCTGCGTCCTCGGTCCCAGCGGAAGTGGCAAGTCCACCCTGCTGCGGGTGGTCGCCGGGCTGCAACACACCGACGCGGGCGCGGTGTCGCTGGAAGGCCGCGACCAGACGGGGGTGCCCACGCACCGGCGCGGTGTCGGGTTGATGTTCCAGGACCACCAGCTCTTTCCGCAGCGCGACGTCGCGGGAAACGTGGCCTTCGGGCTCCGGATGCGGCGTTCCTCTCGCGCCGAGCAGGAGCGCACGGTCGCGGAACTGCTGGATCTCGTCGGCCTGCCGGGGGCACAGGGCCGTGCCGTGGCCTCGCTGTCCGGTGGTGAGCAGCAGCGGGTCGCGCTGGCCCGCGCGCTCGCACCGAGCCCGCGGCTGTTGATGCTGGACGAGCCGCTCGGACAGCTGGACCGGGGGCTGCGGGAGCGACTGGTCGTCGAACTGCGGCGACTCTTCAGAGAGTTGGGCACGACCGTGCTGGCCGTCACCCACGACCAGGGCGAGGCGTTCGCGCTCGCCGACCGGGTCGTGGTGATGCGGGACGGCCGGATCGCCCAGAGCGGCACGCCCCTGGACGTCTGGCAGCGGCCCGCCAACGCGTTCGTCGCCCGCTTCCTCGGCTTCGACAACGTGGTCGAGGCCACCGTGCAGGGCGGGGCCGCCGCCACCCCCTGGGGCAAAGTGCCGGTACCGGAGGGTACTTCGGACGGGCCGTGCCGCCTGCTGGTGCGCCCAGCCGGCGTCCGGCTGACCTCTCCGGAGGACGGGCTGCCCTGTCTGGTCGCGGCGCGCACCTTCCGCGGCACGCACGTGGCGCTGCTGCTCCAGCCGGCGGGCGCACCGCAGGTGGAGGCGGCCTGCCCACTGAGCCAGGCGCCGGAGACGGGGGAGCGGGTGGGGATCTCCTTCGCCGCCGAGGACGTGGTGGTGCTGGACGCCACGGCTGAATAGCCGCGCGGCACATCGCAGTTGTGCCATGGCTCGCTCCTTTCGGGCCGGGTGCCACTAGATGCGTGGGGGAGGGGTGGGGCGCCGGCCCTGCGGGACGACCAGCCCCAGCTCATAGGCGAGGATCACCGCCTGGGCGCGGTCACGGAGGCCCATCTTCGTGAAGAGCCGGTTGATGTGGGTCTTGACGGTGTGATCGGTGATCGTCAGCCGTGTGGCGATCTCCGTGTTCGACAGTCCCTGGGCGATGTGGGTGAGCACCTCCACCTCACGGGCGGTCAACTCCTGCACCGTGCGCACCGGAACCGGCGCCGACCGTTGCTTGACGAACTCCCCGATCAGCCGCTTGGTCAGTTCGGGTGCCAGCAGCGCATTGCCCTCCGCCACCACCCGTACGGCATGCAGGAGTTCGGGGAACGTCGTGTCCTTGAGCAGAAAGCCACTGGCCCCGGCCGCGAGCGCGTCATAGACGTACTCGTCGAGGCCGAACGTCGTCAGCATCAGCGCCTTGGTGGCACCCCTCGATGCCTTGGTGATCTCCCGTGCGGCCTCGATGCCGTTCTTATGCGGCATCCTGATGTCCAGCAGCGCCAGATCAGGGCGCCGCTCCGCGGCGATCCGGACCGCCTGGACACCGTCCTCCGCCTCGCCCACCACTTCGATGTCGTCCTGGGTCGCCAGAAGGTTCACGAACCCGGTACGGACGATGGCCTGGTCGTCGGCCACGATTGCTCGGATCACCACGGGATTTCCGCCTCTACGAGAAAGCCACCGTCCGGGCCCGGACCGACGGTCAACGTCCCGCCGAGCAGTGCCGCCCGCTCCTGCATGCCGGCCAGGCCGTGACCGTTGTGGACCACGCCCGGCGGGCCCGGCCCGTCGTCGGCGATCCGCACCGCCAGCCGATCGGGCTGATAGCGGATCTCCACCCACGCATGGGCTCCCGGTGCGTGCCGGCGCACATTGGTCAGCCCCTCCTGCACGATGCGGTACGCGGACAACTCGCAGGACGTGGGCAGCTCGCCCCGGTCACCGTTGATCCGCAGTTCCACCTCACCGCCGACCGAGCGGTGTTGCGCTACCAGCTCACCCAGTGCGTCCAGGGTCGGCTGCGGTGCCGTGCCGGTGCGGTCCTCGGGGCCCGTGCGCAGCACGCCCGACAGCCGGCGCAGCTCCGCCATCGTCGCGCGGGCCGACGCCGCGATCTGCTGGAAGCCGTCGCGGGCCTGCGGTGACAGGTCCGGCGTGGTGTACGTCGCGCTCTCCGCCTGCACCGCGATCACCGAGACCGAGTGCGACACCACGTCGTGCAACTCGCGGGCGATCGCCGACCGTTCGATCTCGGCAGCTTGCCGCTGCTCCGCCGCCAGGACTCGGGCCTGCGCGGCCGCCCGTTCCCGCTGTGTCTCTTCGCGCGCGCGTACCGCGTCGCCCATCGACACCGCGGCCAGGGTCGCCATGGTCAGCACGAACCACTCGGCGAGCAGGCCGAGGGAGTACGACCGTGGGTGCCAGGAGGCGATATGCCAGGCATTCACCGCCAGGGAGAGCGCCGAACCGCCGCCGACGATCAGCGTCGGATGCGCGACTCGGTGACGACCGAGGGTGTAGCACGCCAGCAGACCGCTGACGGCCGCCGCAATAGAGAGGTCTGGTCCGGCCGCGAAGCTCACCAGGGCTGCGACGGCCGAAACGGCTGCCGAGGCCGGGTGCACACGACGCCATGACAGCGCCGCCGCAGACAGCAGCACGCCGAGCGCGATCACCGCCGAGTGCCGCGGCACCACGACGAGTTCCACGGCGGCTAACGCCGTGAGGGCCCCGCCGGAAAGCCAGGGATAGAGCGGCGACGCGATCCATGCGCGCAACCGCTGCCGAAGAGAATTGCTCATGCCGGTATTTTTTCGGCTCGCGGTGGTGGCAGCGTCGCCGCACGGGTTGAACCACGGCGACGATGTCATGCCACGGGTTGACGTCGAAGTTCGGTTGCTCGTTTGACGCTTCATGATCCGGCCGTCCATAGCCTCGTGATCAAGACGAGGAAGGGAGCATCATGAAGAATCAACTGGCCTGCGAATCAATGGATGTGACGTCGTTTTGGCGACCGATGCGAGTCGCAACTGTGCCGCAAGGCTCGGGCGACGCACAGCGCGGCCGGAGAATCCTTGGGGTGTGGGTGTGGGTGTGGGTGTGGACCGCGTGCGCGGTCATCGCCGTCGACCTCGGGCTCCTCGCCACGCGTCCCCTACGCCGTACTTGGGGCCTCTGCGCTGCGGCCGGCTACGGCTGTGCGGCGGTGGCAGCCGTACTACGCGCGAGAGGCCGGCACGCGCCTCGCGCTCCAGCCCTCTCCGCTCAACTACCAGTGGCACTCGCCGTGCTGGGCGGCGTGATCCTGCCGCTCCTCCGGCTCGCACCGACCGACAGCACGCGGCTTGACGTCGCGGTCTTCAAGCGCTCAGGTGACCTACTGCTGAACTCCGACAGCCCCTACATATCTGCCCCGCTACGGTCGCGGACCGCAGTCCACGCTTGCCAGGAATGACGTTCTTCGGGCTGCCGCACGTGGTGTTCGGCGGGGGTTGTTGACGGACGCCCGATGGTGGATGGCCGGAGCCATCCTCCTTTCGATGGCCGGTGCGGCGACCATGTCGGTCCGCCGGGTGCGCACTGAGCACGATCATCGCCATGATGTTGATCGCGCAACGCGGTCGCCGTTGTGATCGCCGCCGCTCTCGCCGGCGACGGACCGCGGGCGTGAGTCGGCCGACATCGACGGTATGGCCTCAAAGCCCTGCGCGACCCGTGCCTTCCGCAGGTGGGCCCCACTCGCCGCTCCTGCGAGCCCGTCCGATCCGTCTCATTCGGTCGGGCCGGAAGCCTGGCCCGCCAGGCGTCCCTGCTCCCTCCCGGACATCCCCGCGCCATCCGGCTCGTGCTCCGCGCTCGTGTCTCGCCCAGCACCCGACTCCGGCGCGATCTCCGGTTCGCCGAACCAAGCAACTGCCACGGCTCCGGCCACCGCGACCACAAATCCGAGGATCGCCATCCATGCGAAGCCCGGACGGGAGGAGTCACCCAGCCACAGAACCCCGAGGATTCCCGGCACAACGGTCTCGCCCACCACCAGCGCCGCCGTGGCGCCGTTCACCGAACCGATCTGCAGGGCGACGGTGTGGAGGTACATCCCGCCGATGCCCGCGACCAGGATTGCGTAGAAACGCAGGATCGCCGAGAAGGGACGGCAGATGGAACGGAGCCACACCGTTCAGCACGCGCACGCCGACGCCGAGCGCGCCGAAGCCCAGGCCGGACAGCAGACCCGCGAGGATCGCGGCTCGCCCGCCGAGCGACCGTACGAGCACGGTCCCGCCTCCGATGATCACGATCGCGGCGATCAGCAGCCACCAGTGGGTGCTGACCGGCGTATGACCGTTGCCCTCCGGACCGGCGGCGGTGGCCAGCAGCACCAGCGCGGAGCAGACCACGGCGATGGAGGTCCACTCGGGACGGGTGAGCCGGATGTTCAGGAGCTTGATGCTGAGCACGGCCGTGATCACCAGGTTCGCGCTGATCACGGTCTGCGAAAGGAACAGCGGCAGCATCCGCGCCGCGAGCGCGCCCAGTCCGAAACCTATGAAGTCCAGCACGGTGCCGAGCATGAATTCCCAGGTCACGGCCGCCTTGGCAGTCGAAGACAGGCTCGGGCCGCCGTGCTGGGTGAGGGCGCTGCTGGATGCCTTCGCCGCCTCCTGACGAGCGGACTTGCGCGAGCCCACCGCCTGCAAGACCGAACCCGTGCCGTAGCAGGCGGATGCCGCCGTGGCCGTCAGAAGGCCGATGATCACCGAGAGCTCCGTTCGCGTGCTGCATTACCTGTTCATTACCTGGCCTGGCAGACGCGCATTTCGGGAGGTGAGTTGCCTCGACGGGCAAAAAGTTCTTCCGTCGGCTGTGCCGGGGCACGGAATGAGGCGGAGGCCACGCTGCCGGAGCGGCTGACGAATCGCCCTCTTCCGTTGGTTCGGGTGCATCGGGTGGCCAGGCTGTACCCGGTCGTCGGGCCGCGCGTGGGCTCTCTGACGAGCGATGGCGTCCCTGGCGATGATCCCTCCCGCCCGCGGCCCCACCTCGCTCTCCCGATGTTCCGCTCGCTCGTCAAGGGCGCGCTGACGACGAGAGTGCCTCCGACGAGCGAGTTCACGACCCGCCGTCGGGGCCTCCGTCCTCAGCGGCGAGGCGGTCCAATGCCTCCGGGGCGTCGTCCACGGAATCGACCAAGGCGATCTTGGCGCTCATCGGCTGGCCGGTGGCCAGCGTCCGGAGCAACGGCCAAGCCGGCAGCGTCTCGGTCCAGTGGCGGCGGTTCACCAGCACCATGGGCGTCGGCTCGCCGCGTGCCCGGTAGTAGTTCAAGGTCGCGGCGTCGAAGACCTCCTGCACGGTGCCGGCCGCGCCCGGCAGGAACACCACGCCGGCGTTCGCCCGGGCCAACAGGCCCTCCTCGCGCAGCGCGTTGACGAAGTACTTCGCGATATGGGTCGCGAAGGCGTTCGGCGGTTCGTGCCCGTAGAACCAGGTGGGCATGGCGACCGAGGGGCCGCCGTCAGGGAGGCTCCGGAGCACCGCGACGGCGGCGCGCGCCCATTCCGTGACCGAGGGCCTGAAGTGCGTTGTCCTGGAAAGGAGTTCCAACGCCTCGTCGAGCGCGGCGTCGTCGTGGGGCGCCGTGTACGCCCCGAGGTTCGCCGCTTCCATCGCACCGGGACCGCCGCCGGTAGCGACGGTCAGGCCGTCGCGGCTGAGGCGGCGCCCGAGTCTGGCCGCGCCCGCGTAGGAGTCGGAACCACGTGCCACGGAGTGCCCACCCAGGACGCCCACCACGCATGCGCCGGCGAGATGGTCGTCCAAGGCGTCCGAGCCGGCGTCGTCGTGGATGCTCCGCAGCATGCTGGCGACGACCTCGCCAGTCGCCTTGGTTTCCTGGAACCAGCGATACGTACGCGCATCTGGGGTGGCGTCGTAGCCGGCTTCGAGCAGTCCCGAGAAGAGGTCGCCCGGTGTGTAGAGGGTGCGGCGATAGGGATCGAACGGCAGGCCCGGCACGGGTGGGAAGACCAGAGCGCCGTTGGCCCGCACCTTCGCGGCGGCGTCCGGTTCCATCTCGCAGCCGAGGAAGACGGAATCCGTGGTGTCCGTGGCCAGCAGCGCGAACGTACGGGTCGTCAGATCGAGGGACTGGAGGCGGTATCCGGCGAGGCTGCCGGACGTGGCGGCCCGGTCGAACTCCGCGAGCGAACCGATCTCTTGGCGGCGCTCGCGGGGGCTGAGGTAGGCCGGGTGCTCTGCATTGGGCTGCACGCCCACATGTTAGGGCCGCAGGGACTTCACCAGGGGGCCGAGCAGACCGTCTTCGGCCGCGGAGTCGAGGGCGGCGCCCAGCGCGCTGTCATACGTCGGGCGTGCCTTGTTCTGCACCTCTCGGCCCTCATCGGTGATCACGCTGTAGACGCCGCGCCGGTCGTCGGGGCACAGGTCCCGGCGAGTCAGGCCGGACGATTCCAGCCGCGAGGCCAGCCGACTCACCGAACTCTGGTTGAGGCCGATCAGATCGGCGAGTTCCTGCATCCGCAGTTCGCCGTCCTCCGACTCCACCAGGCGGGCCAGCGCACGGTACTCGGACAGCCCGAGCTGGTGGTGCTGTTGCAGGGCCTTCGCCAGTTCCTGCTCGACGCGGGTGTGCAGTGCCCCGAACCGGTCCCAGTGCTCCGCGTCCATCCTCTTCCGCTTTCTTCCGTCGTTCGCCATCTCAGGCGTTCCTTCCCGGCATCTTCCGAGGCGTTTTCCACTGAGCCCTTGACAGCAGCGTACATGCACCTGAAACTTATGTATGTGCATGCAAGAGATGTATGTGCATCGAGAATCCAAGGGGGCGTCATGTCATCGACCGGAGCCGCAGAAGAGGCAAGCGCGCGAGGAATCCGGCGCATCTCCACCACGCCGGACTGGTACGAGCCGTACAAGATCTCACAGGCCATCAAGGCCGGCGGGCTGATCCATGTGTCTGGGCAGGCGGGAATTGACGAGCGTGGGCGGACGGTTTCGGATGACTTCCTGGCCCAGGGACGGCAGGCGTTCGCGAACGTCGAGCGGGTCCTCGTCGAGGCCGGCGCCTCGCTCGCCGATGTGGTGAAGGTCGGCATCTTCGTCACGGACGTGGCGGCCAACCTCCGTCATGTCATCGCGCTGCGCGAGGAATTCCTCTCCGAGCCCTACCCTGCGGACACCCTGCTCGAAGTGTCGTCGCTGGCCCAACCGGAGTGGCGAATAGAAGTCGAGGTCACCGCCCTCGCCCGCTGACGCGTGCTGCGCTGCCGCTCGACAACGGACCAGCCTCGCGGCGTCACATGGTTCCGTCGTGGTCCAGCGCTCCGCTAACGACCACGGCCCTGTATCTCTGCTCGGCACCGCACGCTGCCGACGCCGACGGCCGCCAGGCACGCCGGCCGCGGCCGCGTCAGATCCCCCGCTACAACGACCACGACAACCACAGCAACTACACCAAGGAGTCGATCAACCGCATCGAGCCGGTCAATGGACGCAACCCCAACGATCGAACCCGTCGCACCCGAACCCGCTCCCGTCGCAACGAGCCGCCGCCGAGAACCCTCACTCCCTCAGGGGCGCGGACCGACAGAAGAACCCCCCTATGCCGCAAGGGACTTCAGCTCACCCCAGCTTCGACACGGCACCCTTCGACACTGGCCCGCAATGCCGCGCCAGCCGGGGAGCGCCGCCGCGAGTCCCGGGAACTGGCAACTCCGGGCCCAGCGAACTCGCGGCTCATCGCCCCGGGCACACCCCATGTGCCAGAGGCCAAGCCATCTACGCTCAACGTTCCGGAGGCCAACGAGCCAAACTCAGACGCGGCCGATCCCAACGCCCCAAGGCCCAGTGCGCCATTGCCCAACGCGCGACGATCCCATTTCCCGAATGTCGGGACACCTGAACCAACGAGCCCGCCCACACGACATCGCAACGCGGCACCTCGGCACCCATCACATCCGCTCACATCCGCGCCTACCGCCTCAGCCCCCACCACATCGGTGTCCAGAACGTCGACAGGGTTCACGTCGACACGGTTCACTTCCGCACCCATCCCGCAGCCACTCAACCGTCGAACGAGATGGTCGGTGCCCCCTGCGCCGAATCGCACTGCGTCAACGTCGCCGAACTCACCAGAGCCCTACAGGCCGGGACCGAGGCCGAGACCAGGACCAGTTCCCACGCTGGCTATGTCTCGCTTGCCCCTCCAACACCGCCGAGGCCCACTACCTCGCCCTGTCGCACCGCGCCCCGGCTCAGTGCACCAGCGGCAGGGTGGCCATCTCGGCGACTGTCCACGTCAGGGGGCCGAGGACGAGGAGCAGGGCCAGGGTGCGCAGGGCCGTGGCGCGGTGGAGGACGGAGGCGGAGGCGCCGAGCCGGCGCAGGGCCGCTGTGGTGTGGGCGCGGGCGGTTCGGGATTCCCAGGCGGCGGTGAGGGCGCTGGCACTGACACAGGCGAGGATGACCGCCGCGCCGATGGCGGTGAAGGGGCCGAGCGGACGGGAAGGGGCGGCTTCGTACACCGCGGCGGCGGCATAGGCGGCGGAGGCGACCGCGCAGAGGACGCCGATCGGGCGGCCCAGACGGTGGGACTCCTCCTGGAGTACGCGGCCGGAGAGCAGACGCAGTGCGCCGGGACGTCCCGCGCACAGCAACTGTCCGGAGAGGTAGACCAGGCCGGGGCCGGCCAGCACCAGGCCGAAGGCGGCGAGGCCCCAACCGATCAGAACTGTTGGCGGGCTGACGATCAGTCGGCTGGGGAGGGGCAGTAGCCCGCCGGGGGTGCCGGCGGGGCTGGTGTAGGCCTCGATGGCCAGGCCGGCTGCGGTCAACGCGACGCCCCAGGGGAGGCCGGAGGGGGCTGCGGTGGCGGAAGGGAGCGCGAGGTGGATGGCGCCCGGTTCGGTGCGGGGGCGGAGCGAGAAGGCGGTGGCCGCGGCGGCGGTCAGCGGGATGACGGACAGCAGCATGAGGGCGCCGACCAGCGGCACGGGGTGGCCGGCGCCGAGCAGGCCGGCGTCGACGAACCGGGATCCGGTGCCGGTGCCACCGAGGTTGCTGCGGAGGGACAGGAAGGCGGCGAGGGAGAGGAGGATGCCGAGGAGACAGGAGAGTGCGGTCGAGGTCGCGGCGAGCAGGGTGAGCCGCAGCGGGCCCAGACCGGCGGCGGTCATGCCCCGCTGGAGGCGGGCGGCCGGGTCGGTACGGGCCACCGACACCGCGAGTTGTGTGGTGGCCGCGAGCGGGACGGCGCACCACAGGAGTCGGGCCAGGGAGTCGCCGGCCGTGTCGGGGTGGGCGGCGGCGTGGCCGAGGGCGCCCAGCACCAGGAAGCCGGTGCCGGCCGCTGCGGCGGCGACGAAGAGTCGGCGCAGCAGGACGAGGGGGTGAGTGCCACGGGCTAGGCGGAGAGCGAGCATGCTGCCCTGCTTTCCTCATCGGGGGCGCCGGTGGCCTCGGGGACGGCGCCGGAGCGGCGGCCGTCGAAGAGGGTGAGGGTCCGGTCGGCGAGTGCGGCGACCTGGGGGTCGTAGGTCGCCAGGATCACGGTGATGTGGTGCGAGCGGGCCGCGGTGGTCAGGGTGCGTAGTACCTGGGTGCCGTCGGCGCTGTGCAGCGGGGCGGTCGGTTCGTCGGCGAAGAGCACCTGCGGGGCGGCGGCCAACGCGCGGGCGATGGCGACGCGTTGGCGCTGGGTCTGGTCGAGCCGGGCGGGGCGGTGGCGGGCGCACATGCCGACGTCGAGGCGTTCCAGCCATTCGACGGCGGTGTGTTTGGCCTCGCGGTGACTCGTACCGCGTAGCAGGAGGGGGAGAGCGGTGTTCTCCCAGGAGGTGAGTTCGGGGACGAGGTGGGGCTTGGTGTCGATCCAGCCGAACCGATCGAGACGCAGCCGTTCGCGGCTGGGGGAGGAGAGGGTGTGTACGGGGGCGCCGTTGAACCAGACCTCGCCCTCGGTCGGGACGAGTTGGCCGGAAAGGCACGCGAGGAGCGTGGTCTTGCCGCTGCCGCGGGGTCCGGTGACGGCGAGGATCTCGCCCTCGTGCACACCGAGCGAGACGTCGGTGAGGGCGGCGGTGGAGCCGTGCATGTGGTGCAGGCCGCGGGCCCAGAGAACGTTGTTGTCAGGCGGGGCCACCATCTGCACACCTCTCGCTGGTTCACTGGTCGTTCCGCCGGCCGGGGGAACGAACACGGAGGGTATCGGTCACCAGCACGGTAAGGAATCGGGTCCCCGGTCATTTGTGGCTCGGCAGCCACAACGGCCCAGAATCACTCGTATGGGTGGGGGACGAGTGAATCCGGGCCGTTGGATGTTCAGTTGTCTCCCAGCGGACCAGGAGGGGGTGCCGTGATCAGAGCTTGGCCCAGGCCTCGGTGAGGACGGAGCGCAGGATCTGCTCGATCTCGTCGAAGACCGGCTGGTCGGCGATGAGCGGCGGGGCGAGCTGGATGACCGGGTCGCCACGGTCGTCGGCGCGGCAGTAGAGACCGTTGTCGTACAGCGCCTTGGAGAGGAAGCCGTAGAGGACGCGCTCGGTCTCCTCGTCGTTGAAGGACTCCTTGGTGGTCTTGTCCTTGACGAGCTCGATGCCGTAGAAGTACCCGTTGCCGCGGACGTCGCCGACGATCGGCAGGTCGTGCAGCTTCTGGAGGGTGCTCAGGAAGTTGCCCTCGTTGTCGAGGACGTGCTTGTTGAGGCCCTCGCGCTCGAAGATGTCGAAGTTCGCCAGCGCCACGGCGGAGGAGACCGGGTGGCCGCCGAAGGTGTAGCCGTGCAGGAAGGTGTTGTCGCCCTTGTAGAACGGCTCGGCCAGGCGGTCGGAGATGATGCAGGCGCCGATCGGGGAGTAGCCCGAGGTCATGCCCTTGGCGCAGGTGATCATGTCCGGGACGTAGTCGAACTTGTCGCAGGCGAACATGGTGCCGAGGCGGCCGAAGGCGCAGATGACCTCGTCGGAGACGAGCAGCACGTCGTACTGGTCGCAGATCTCGCGGACCCGCTGGAAGTAGCCGGGGGGCGGCGGGAAGCAGCCACCGGCGTTCTGGACCGGCTCCAGGAAGACGGCGGCGACGGTCTCCGGGCCCTCGAAGAGAATCTGCTGCTCGATCTGGTCCGCGGCCCAGCGGCCGAACGCCTCGGGGTCGTCGCCGAAGAGCGGGGCGCGGTAGATGTTGGTGTTGGGGACCTTGTGCGCGCCGGGGACCAGCGGCTCGAAGGGGGCCTTGAGGCCCGGCAGGCCGGTGATGGACAGGGCGCCCTGCGGGGTGCCGTGGTAGGCGACCGCGCGGGATATGACCTTGTACTTGGTGGGCTTGCCGGTGAGCTTGAAGTACTGCTTGGCCAGCTTCCAGGCGGTCTCGACGGCCTCGCCGCCACCGGTGGTGAAGAAGACCTTGTTGAGGTCGCCGGGCGCGTAGTGCGCCAGGCGCTCGGCCAACTCCACGGCCTTGGGGTGGGCGTAGGACCACACCGGGAAGAAGGCCAGTTCCTGGGCCTGCTTGGAGGCGGTCTCGGCGAGCTCGACCCGGCCGTGGCCGGCGTTGACCACGAACAGGCCGGCGAGGCCGTCGATGTAGCGCTTGCCCTTGTCGTCGTAGATGTTGGTGCCCTCGCCGCGCACGATCGTGGGCACGGGGGCGTTCTCGTACGACGACATGCGGGTGAAGTGCATCCACAGGTGGTCGTACGCCGTCTTGGAGAGGTCGGCGCTCATTGCTATCTCGTTCCCCAGGTGTAGGTCTGCTTCCGGAGCTTGAGGTACACGAAGCTCTCGGTGGATCGAACGCCGGGAAGCGTGCGGATCCGCTTGTTGATCATTTCCAGAAGGTGGTCGTCGTCCTCGCAGACGATCTCGATGAGGAGATCGAAGGAGCCTGCCGTCATGACGACGTATTCGACTTCCTCCATGGTCGTCAGGGCGTCGGCCACGGGGTCGAGGTCGCCCTCGACGTTGATGCCGACCATTGCCTGCCGGCGGAAACCGACCGTGAGGGGGTCGGTGACCGCGACGATCTGCATCACGCCTTGGTCGAGCAGCTTCTGTACGCGCTGACGTACCGCCGCCTCGGACAGGCCGACGGCCTTGCCGATCGCGGCGTACGGACGGCGCCCGTCCTCCTGGAGCTGCTCGATGATCGCCAGGGAGACGGAGTCGATCGACGGAGTGCCGTTTCTGTCACGAGTGGCCACATCCCTCACTGTGCACGAGGTTCGACGGTATGGCAACCCTGAATCAATGAAATCAGTTGTAGAACGACGGAGATTTAACTGATTCCGTTGTTCGAAGGGTGTGGGTGTGTTGAAAACGTGGCCCTCCCCACTAGGGTGAGAGCGCAACCACCGGACATCTGACACTGACTGAAGGGGGCGCACAGTGACCACCGCACTGCGTCGTCTGCGCAACTACATCGACGGGGAGTTCCGGGACGCCGCCGACGGCCGGACCACGGAGGTGGTCAACCCGGCGACGGGTGAGGCGTATGCCACCGCCCCCCTCTCCGGCGCCGCGGACGTGGACGCGGCCATGGCCGCGGCCGAGGCCGCCTTCCCGGCCTGGCGCGACCTGATCCCGGCCGAGCGCCAGAAGGTCCTGCTCAAGGTCGCCGACCGCTTCGAGGAGCGCGCCGACGAGCTCATCGCCGCCGAGTCCGAGAACTGCGGCAAGCCGGTCGCCCTCGTGCGCTCCGAGGAGATCCCGCCGATGGTGGACCAGATCCGCTTCTTCGCGGGCGCCGCCCGGATGCTGGAAGGTCGCTCGGCCGGCGAGTACATGGACGGCTTCACCTCCATCATCCGCCGCGAGCCGGTCGGCGTCTGCGCCCAGGTCGCGCCGTGGAACTACCCGATGATGATGGCCGTCTGGAAGTTCGCCCCGGCGCTGGCCGCGGGCAACACCGTGGTCCTCAAGCCTTCCGACACCACCCCCGCCTCCACGGTGCTGATCGCCGAGATCATCGGCAGCGTGCTGGACGAACTCGGCCACTCCCGCGGCGTGTTCAACGTCGTCTGCGGTGACCGGGAGACCGGCCGGCTGATGGTCGAGCACAAGACCCCGGCGATGGCGTCGATCACCGGCTCGGTGCGCGCCGGCATGCAGGTGGCCGAGTCCGCGTCCAAGGACCTCAAGCGGGTCCACCTGGAGCTCGGCGGCAAGGCCCCGGTCGTGGTCTTCGAGGACACCGACATCCCCAAGGCCGTCGAGGACATCGCGATGGCCGGCTACTTCAACGCGGGTCAGGACTGTACGGCCGCCACCCGCGTGCTCGTCCAGGAGTCCATCCACGACGAGTTCGTCGCCGCGCTGGCCAAGGCCGCCTCGGAGACCAAGACCGGTGCGGTCGACGACGAGGACGTGCTCTACGGCCCGCTGAACAACGCCAACCAGCTCAAGCAGGTCAAGGGCTTCATCGAGCGGCTGCCCGCGCACGCCAAGATCGAGGCCGGCGGTGAACAGGTCGGCGAGAAGGGCTACTTCTTCGCCCCGACCGTCGTCTCGGGCCTCAAGCAGGACGACGAGATCGTCCAGCACGAGGTCTTCGGCCCGGTGATCACCGTCCAGTCCTTCGCCGACGAGAAGCAGGCGGTGGAGTGGGCCAACGGCGTCGAGTACGCCCTGGCGTCCTCGGTGTGGACCAAGGACCACGCCCGCGCGATGCGGATGTCCAAGGCCCTCGACTTCGGCTGCGTGTGGATCAACACCCACATCCCGCTGGTCGCCGAGATGCCGCACGGCGGCTTCAAGAAGTCCGGCTACGGCAAGGACCTGTCCGCCTACGGCTTCGACGACTACACCCGGATCAAGCACGTGATGACCTCGCTGGACGGCTGAACCGGCCGTCCCCGCAAGGGGATCCGCGCCGTCGAGCGACACGGAACGCTCGACACACCGTCGCGGGCGGAGGCCCGGCAACCGACGCTCTGTCTCTTGCCGCCTCCGCCCGCGACGCGTGAGAGTGCTCGCCATGGCTGATCTTTCGCGGCGTTCGCTGCTTCGGGGAATGGGCGGAATCGGTGTGACCGGGGCGCTGGCCGCCATGACGGGATGCGGGGTGCCGCCGGCCTACGTCGAGGCCGCCGACCGCGAGGCCCCGGACCGTTCCGCCCACGAGCACAAGCTGGTCTTCGCCAACTGGCCGCTCTACATCGACGTCGACGACCACGACAAGCGGCGCCGTCCCACGCTGGACGCGTTCCAGAAGCGCAGCGGGATCTCCGTGACGTACACCGAGGAGATCAACGACAACGACGAGTTCTTCGGCAAGATCAGCCCCGCGCTGATGAACCACCAGCCCACCGGGCGGGACCTGGTCGTCATCAGCGACTGGATGTGCGCCCGCTACGTCCGGCTGGGCTGGGTCGAGACGATGGACCGCGCGGCCCAGCCGAACGTCGCCAAGCACCTCGATCCGCTGCTGCGCGGCCCGCACTTCGACCCCGGCCGACGGCACTCCGTCCCCTGGCAGTCCGGCATCACCGGCATCGCCTACAACCGCCGGAAGGTGGGCCGGGAGATCCGGCACACCTCCGACCTGTGGAAGGACGACCTGCGCGGCCGGGTCACGCTGCTGGCCGGGCTGGACGAGGCGTTCGCGATGCTACTCCAGGGCAACGGCGTGGACATCACCCGTTGGACCGCCGCCGACTTCCACCGGATGATCGACCAGGTGCGCACGCAGGTCCGCAGGGGGCAGATCCGCCGGTTCACCGGCAACGACTACATCAAGGACCTGGACTCCGGCGATGTGCTCGCCGCGCAGGCGTACTCCGGCGACGTCATCCAACTCAAGGCGGACAACCCGGACATCGAGTTCGTGGTGCCCGAGGAGGGCGCGGAGCTGTGGGCGGAGAGCATGATGATCCCCAACCTCGCGGCCCACAAGCGCAACGCCGAGCGGCTGATCGACTACTACTACCAGCCCGAGGTCGCGGCCGAGCTCGCCGCCTGGGTCAACTACGTCTGCCCGGTGCCGGCCGCGCGGGAGGTGCTCGCCGCGTCCAGGGACAAGGAGCGGGCGCAACTGGCCGAGGACCCGCTGATCTTCCCCGACGCGGCGCTGCGCCAGCGGCTGGCCATCGCGCGGGACATCACGGCGAAGGAGCGGGTCGAGTTCGCCAAGGAGTGGAACGGGATCGTGGGGTTGTAGGGAGGGGGGCCGGGGAGCGTCGCTGGGCGCGCCCCGGGCTCCCGCGCAGCCGCCGGACGGTTGGGCGGGCGGCTGCGCGGGGCGTCGGACGGTCGACTAGGGCGCTTCTGACGGATCTCCGCGGCGTCGCGGCGTCTGGCACGCGCGCTCGCGGCGTTGCCGAAATGTCCCCATAGCTCCGCTATGAAGACATCCCGGCGCCTTGCGATCGCACGCACCAGACGCCGCTCCTTCCTCCACGGAGATCCGTCAGAAGCGCCCTAGCCGCGCCACCCGGCCGCGTACGCGTCGATCTCGGCCGAGAGGCGGGACTTGGCCGCGTCGTCCATGAACGAGGCGGTGACGGCGTTCTTGGCGAGGGCGGTCAGGCCGGCGGTGTCCAGGTCCAACAGGCGGGCGGCGACGGCGTATTCGGTGTTGAGGTCGGTGCCGAACATCGGGGGGTCGTCGCTGTTGATGGTGACCAGGACGCCGGCGTCGACCATCTCCTTGAGCGGGTGCTCCTCCAGGGTGGCGACCGCGCGGGTGGCGATGTTGGACGTCGGGCAGACCTCCAACGGGATGCGGTGCTCGGCGAGATGGGCCAGCAGCTTCGGGTCCTGGGTGGCGCTGGTGCCGTGGCCGATCCGCTCGGCGCGCAGCGCGGTCAGGGCGTCCCAGATGGTGCCGGGGCCGGTGGTCTCGCCGGCGTGCGGGACGGAGTGCAGCCCGACCGCGAGGGCGCGGTCGAAGTACGGCTTGAACTGGGGCCGGGGGACGCCGATCTCGGGGCCGCCGAGGCCGAACGAGACCAGGCCCTCGGGCTGGAGGTCGCAGGCGATCCGGGCGGTCTCCTCGGCGGCCTCCAGGCCGGCCTCGCCGGGGATGTCGAAGCACCAGCGCAGCACCACGCCCAGCTCCGCCTCGGCGGCCTTCCGGGCGTCCTCGATGGCCTCGACGTAGGCGGCGTCGGGGATGCCGCGGCGGGTGGAGCTGAACGGGGTCAGGGTCAGCTCGGCGTAGCGGATCTGCTGGCGGGCCATGTCGCGGGCGACCTCGTACGTCAGCAGGCGGACGTCCTCGGCGTCGCGGATGAGGTCCACGACGGAGAGGTAGACCTCGATGAAGTGGGCGAAGTCGCGGAAGGTGAAGTAGTCGGCGAGCGCCTCGGGGTCGCTGGGCACCGCGGAGTCCGGGTGCCGGGCGGCGAGTTCGGAGACGATCCGCGGGGAGGCCGAGCCGACGTGGTGGACGTGCAGCTCTGCCTTGGGCAGGCCCGCGATGAAGGCGTCGAGGTCGGACAACGGTTCCTCCTGGTGGGGTGGGCTCGGCGGTGGGTGCGGTCCGGCCATCGTAGGACGGGGGTGGGGTGGGCCCGGGCCGGTGGGGGCGGGGGCGGGCGGGCCCCGGGCGTCAGCGCTCGTCGGCCGGGGTGCCGTCCGCCTCGGCCAACTGCTGGCGGGCCGCCATCAGCGCGAAGCCCAGGAGGTTCAGCCCGCGCCAGCGGGCCGGGTCCGCGGTGCGGTCGTCGTCGGCGGCGAGGCCGATGCCCCATATCCGGTCCACGGGGCTGGCCTCCACCAGGACGCGGGAGCCGGTGCCCAACAGGAACTCCCGGAGCCCGGGGTCCTGGCCGAACTTGTGCCGGCTGCCCTCGACGACCAGGGCGAAGCGACGGAGCCGCCAGACCTCCTCGTCGAAGCCGGTGACCGTCCGGCCGGCGTCCTTGGCCTGCTTGGGGTGGCCGGCGGCGAGCGCCCGCCGCTCCGCCTCCGCGTCGCCGAACAGCCGGGCCTTTCCGGCCATCATCCAGTGCTCCGCGGTGGCGTACCGGACGCCGTCGACGGTGAAGGGGGCGGGCCACCACTGGCTGAGGCAGCTCGCCCCGATGCCGCCGCCACGGGGCGGGCGGTGGCCCCAGAAGTGGAGGTACCTGATCCGCTGGCCGGTGGCGGCGAGCGCGGTCAACTCCTCGACCGTGCGCGGCCCGTCCGCGCTGCGGTCGGTGGTGCTACCGGGGGTCGTCCCCGGACCGTTGTGCATCATGCCGGGATTCTGTCAGCGGGCACTGACAACGTGTCGGGGTTTTTCGCCACCGAATTCGCAGAATTCGTTGCGTAACCAAAAGGCAACAACGGAATCACTTGTTGGCTGCCTTCTGTTCTGTCAGGATCGGCCATCGATTCCGGAAATAGCTACGCCTGGCAGTGCGGCTGAGCGGCCTTGCGGGCCCGGCGGAGGAGAGCACCATGGACCAGCGATTCGAAGCGGCCGAGCGATTCGCCGAGGGGGCGCAATTCATCGCCGGGAGTCTGCGCAGCGGAACCTCCGGCCGTACTCAGGACGTGGTGGACCCGGCCACCGGGGAGACCGTCCTGCGGTACCAACTCGCCGCCACCGCCGACGTGGACGCCGCGGTGGCGGCCGCCGCGCGGGCCTTCCCGGGCTGGGCCGGGGCCACACCCGGTGAGCGTTCCGAGGTCCTGCACCGCTTCGCGGCGGCGCTCGCCGAGGACGCCGAGGAGCTCGCCGCCGCGGAATCCCTGAACTGCGGAAAGCCCATCAAGCTCAGCCGGGAGTTCGACGTTCCCGGCAGCGTCGACAACGCCGCGTTCTTCGCCGGCGCCGCCCGCCACTTGGAGGGGAAGGCGGCCGGGGAATACAGCGGCGACCACACCTCCGTGATCCGCCGGGAACCGATCGGCGTGGTCGGCTCCATCGCCCCCTGGAACTATCCGCTCCAGATGGCCGCCTGGAAGGTGCTGCCGGCCATCGCCGCGGGCAACGCGATCGTCCTCAAGCCCGCCGAGATCACCCCGCTGACCTCGCTGCTGTTCGCGCGGGCCGCGCAGCGCGCCGGGCTGCCCGACGGCGTGCTCAACATCGTCTCCGGCGCCGGCCGGGACGCCGGTGAGCGGCTGGTCGGCCACCCCGACGTCGCGATGACCTCCTTCACCGGCTCCACCGCCGTCGGCAAGCGGGTCGCCGAGCTCGCCACCGGGACCGTCAAGCGGATCCACCTCGAACTCGGTGGCAAGGCCCCGTTCGTGGTCTTCGACGACGCCGACCTGGAGGCTGCCGTGCACGGCGCGGTCGCCGGCGCTCTGATCAACAGCGGGCAGGACTGCACCGCCGCCACCCGCGCCTACGTCCAACGGCCGCTCTACGACGCGTTCGTGAGCGGGGTGGCCGACCTGATGGCGACCGTGCGGCTGGGCGACCCGTTCGACCCGTCCACCGACCTCGGGCCGCTGATCTCGCACGCCCAGCGGGACCGGGTGGCCGGGTTCGTCGAGCGGGCCCGCGGCTACGCCACCGTCGTCACCGGCGGCGAGGCGCCCCAGGGGGAGTTGGCCAAGGGCGCGTACTACCGGCCCACGCTGATCGCCGGCGCCGCCCAGGACAGCGAGGTCGTGCAGTCCGAGATCTTCGGCCCGGTGCTGGTCGTGCTGCCCTTCGACGGTGACGACGAGGGCATCGCGCTGGCCAACGACACCCCCTACGGGCTGGCCGCCTCCGCCTGGAGCCGGGACGTCTACCGCACCGGCCGGGCCACCCGCGAGATCAACGCCGGTTGCGTCTGGGTCAACGACCACATCCCGATCATCAGCGAGATGCCGCACGGCGGGGCCAAGGCATCCGGCTTCGGCAAGGACATGTCGGCGTACTCCTTCGAGGAGTACACCCAGGTCAAGCACGTGATGTACGACAACACCGGGGTGGCCAGGAAGGACTGGCACCGGACGATCTTCGGGGACCGCGCCTGACCCCGCCACACCGGGGCGCCTCACACACGGGGCGCCCCACCGCCCGCGGCCGGGGCCGCACCACCGCCACCACCGGCCGCACGCCGGGCACACCCTGAAAGGCCAGCGCATGGAGCACCACGAGCAGCCCGCGCCCCCGGCGCCCGGGTCCACGGCCGAACTCGCCGCCCTGCGCCGCAGCCTGACGACCGGCCGGCTCGCCATGACCCGCCGCTCGCTGCTGCGCGCCGGCGGCGCCCTGGCGGCCGCGGTCGGCGGCACCGCCGCCCTGTCGGCCTGCGGGATCGCCCCCGCCGGCCGCACCGACGCCGCGCTGACCGTGGACCACTCCGCGGCGGAGCGGCGCCTGCACTTCTCCAACTGGACGCAGTACATGGACGTCAGCGACGACGGCCGGCGCCACCCCACGCTGGACGCCTTCCAGCGGCGCACCGGCATCGCCGTGACGTACACCGAGGACATCAACGACAACGACGAGTTCTTCGGCAAGATCCAGGCGCAGTTGGCCAACGGGCAGGACACCGGCCGCGATCTGATCGTGCTCACCGACTGGATGTGCGCCCGGATGATCTCCCTGGGCTGGATCCAGCCGCTCGACCGGGACCAACTGCCGCACGCCAGCGCCAACCTGGCCGCGCAGTTCCGCAACCCCACCTGGGACCCGGGCCGCCGGCACTCCTACGTCTGGCAGGGCATCCCCGCGATCATCGCCTACAACATCGAGGCCACCGGCGGCCGCACCGTCACCTCGATCGGCCAACTCCTGGACGACCCGCGGCTCAAGGGGCGGGTCGGCTTCCTCTCCGAGATGCGCGACACCGTCGGGCTCACCCTGCTCGACATGGGCAAGCGCCCCGAGGACGTCACCGCCGACGACTTCGACGCCGCCCTCGCCCGGCTCCAGAAGGGCGTCGACACCGGGCAGATCCGCCGCTTCACCGGCAACGACTACACCACCGACCTGGACAAGGGCGACCTCGCCGCGTGCGTCGCCTGGGCCGGCGACGTCGTCCAGCTCCAGAGCGACAACCCTCGCATCCGGTACACCGTCCCCCGGGCCGGCTACATGACGTCGACCGACAACCTGATGGTGCCCAGCAAGGCCCGCCACAAGGGCAACGCCGAACGGCTCATCGACTACTTCTACGAGCCGAAGGTGGCGGCCCGGCTCGCCGCGTACATCAACTACGCCTGCCCCGTCGACGGGGTGCGCGCGGAACTCGCCAGGATCGACCCGCAGGCGGCGGCCAACCCGCTGATCCTGCCGGACGCCGAGATGACCGCCAGGTCCCACTCCTTCCGGGCCCTGAACCCCCAGGAGAACCGGGTGTTCAACCAGAAGTTCTCCGATCTCACCGGCGCCTGAGCCGGTCCTCCGGCGCCCGGCCCACGCACCGGGCCGCCCGCCCCGTTCTCCCCCTTTCCGACCCACGGGACGACCACATGACCAGTACCGCGACCCCCCAGAGCAGCGGCGGCGACGTCCGCCTGCACCGGATCAGCAGGACCTACGGCTCCTTCACCGCCGTCCACCCGCTCGATCTCACCATCCCCGCCGGGTCGTTCTTCGCGCTGCTGGGCGCCTCCGGCTGCGGCAAGACCACCACCCTGCGCATGATCGCGGGCCTGGAGGAGCCCACCACCGGGACCGTCGAGCTCTCCGGCGCGGACGTCACCGCACTGCCGCCCTACAAGCGCCAGGTCAACACCGTCTTCCAGAACTACGCGCTCTTCCCACACCTGGACATCTACGAGAACGTCGCCTTCGGGCTGCGCCGGCGCGGCATCAAGTCGGTGAAGAAGCAGGTCGAGGAGATGCTCGACCTGGTCCAGCTCGGGCCGATGGCGCGCCGCAGGCCGCAGCAGCTCTCCGGCGGCCAGCAGCAGCGGGTCGCGGTCGCCCGCGCCCTGATAAACCACCCCCAAGTGCTGCTGCTGGACGAGCCGTTGGGTGCCCTCGACCTCAAGCTCCGCCGCCAGATGCAGCTCGAACTCAAGCGCATCCAGACCGAGGTCGGCATCACCTTCGTCCACGTCACCCACGACCAGGAGGAGGCCATGACGATGGCCGACACCGTGGCCGTGATGAACGGCGGCCGGGTCGAACAGCTCGGCGCCCCCGCCGAGTTGTACGAGAACCCCGGCACCACCTTCGTCGCCAACTTCCTGGGCACCTCCAACCTCATCGCGGCCGAGGTCGCCGAGGCGGGCGGCGCGGAGCTCCGCCTCACGGCCGGCGCCGCCACCCTCCGGCTGCCCGCCGGCCGATGTAGCACCACGGCCCGCACCGGCGAGCGGGTGCTGGCCGGCATCCGCCCCGAGAAGGTCGCGCTGGCGCACGCCGACGACGCCGACGCGGTCCCCGACGGCCACAACCGGCTCACCGGCCGGGTCCGGGACGCCAGCTTCATCGGCGTCTCCACCCAGTACGTCGTCGACGTCCCCGGAATTGGCGAACTCGCCGTCTACGAGCAGAACATCGGGCGGGACGGCCGCCTGGTCCCCGGCGCCGACGTCGTCCTGCACTGGAACCCGGACCACACCTTCGGGCTCGACGCGGATCAGGATATTGCCGCCGGCGCGGACCTCGACGAGGAGGCCGCATGACCGCCACCGCCGCCCCACCGGAGGAGCGGGCCGAGGACGGGGCGCCGCCGCTCCGGAAGCCCTCGACCCGCAAGCGGCTGATCCCCTACTGGCTGCTGCTGCCCGGCATCCTCTGGCTGGTCGTCTTCTTCGCCGCACCGTTGGTATACCAGGCGTCCACCTCGCTCCAGACCGGCTCCCTCGAAGAGGGCTTCAAGCTCACCTGGCACTTCGTCACCTACTGGGACGCGCTGGCCGAGTACTGGCCGCAGTTCCTGCGCTCGGTCGGCTACGCGGCGGTCGCCACCGTACTCTGCCTGCTGCTGGGCTATCCGCTGGCGTATCTGATCGCCTTCAAGGCCGGTCGCTGGCGGAACGTGGTGATGATCCTGGTCATCGCCCCGTTCTTCACCAGCTTCCTGATCCGGACGCTGGCCTGGAAGACGATCCTGGCCGACGGCGGCCCGGTGGTCGGCGCCCTCAACGCGCTGCACATCCTGGACGTCACCAACGCCCTGGGCCTCACCGACGGACACCGGGTGCTGGCCACCCCCCTGGCCGTGGTCTGCGGACTGACCTACAACTTCCTGCCGTTCATGGTGCTACCCCTGTACACCTCGCTGGAGCGCATCGACCCGCGGCTGCACGAGGCCGCCGGCGACCTCTACGCCCGCCCGGCCACCACCTTCCGCCGGGTCACCTTCCCGCTGTCCATGCCCGGCGTGGTCGCCGGCACCCTGCTGACCTTCATCCCGGCCGCCGGCGACTACATCAACGCCGAACTGCTGGGCTCCACCGACCAGAAGATGATCGGCAACGTCATCCAGTCGCAGTTCCTGCGGGTCCTGGACTACCCGACCGCCGCCGCGCTCTCCTTCATCCTCATGGCGGCCATCCTCGCCATGGTCACGCTCTACATCCGCAAGTCCGGGACGGAGGACCTGGTCTGATGGCGGCCACCGACACCACCCCACAGGGCGCGGCCACCGCCCCGCCCGCCCTGCGAGCGCCCCGGCGCGGCTCCGTCCCGGGCCTGCGCTGGCTGCGCCGCCACCTCGTCACCCTGGCGGGACTGGCCACGCTGGCCTACCTGGTCCTGCCCAACGTCGTGGTGATGGTCTTCTCCTTCAACAAGCCCAACGGCCGCTTCAACTACCAGTGGACGCGGTTCTCCACCGACGCCTGGACCGACCCGTGCGGCGTCGCCGACATGTGCGGTTCGCTCGCGCTGAGCCTGCAGATAGCCGTCTGGGCCACGGTCGGCGCGACGGTCCTCGGCACCATGATCGCGTTCGCGCTGGCCCGCTACCGCTTCCGCGCCCGGGCCGGCGTCAACACCCTGATCTTCCTGCCGATGGCGATGCCCGAGGTCGTGATGGCCGCCTCGTTGGCCACCCTCTTCCTCAACATGGGCATCCAGTTTGGCTTCTGGACGATCCTCATCGCGCACATCATGTTCTGCCTGAGCTTCGTCGTCACCGCCGTCAAGGCGCGCGTGATGAGCATGGACCCGCGGCTGGAACAGGCCGCCCAGGACCTCTACGCCACTCCGGTGCAGACCTTCCTGCGGGTCACGCTGCCGATCGCCGCGCCCGGCATCGCCGCCGGCGCCCTGCTCTCCTTCGCGCTCTCCTTCGACGACTTCATCATCACCAACTTCAACGCCGGCTCCACCGTGACCTTTCCCATGTTCGTCTGGGGATCCGCACAGCGGGGCACACCCGTTCAAATCAATGTCATCGGTACGGCGATGTTCCTGGTCGCCGTCGTGTGCGTGCTCGTCGGCCAGTTGGTCGGAACCCATCGCCGGCGCAGCAAGCACAGCAAACGCAGCTAGACGCAGCCAGAGGAGCTGAGAACCATGGCACGAGCTGCCATGTCGAAGTCATCGGGGATCTCCCCCGTCCATGCCCTGGCCGACGCCGCCCCCACGCCGTTCTGGCTGGCGGACCCGGCCCGGCCGGCCGCCGAGCCCGCCCTCGTCGGCGACGAGAGGTGCGACCTGCTGGTCGTCGGCGGGGGGTACTCCGGACTGTGGACCGCGCTGATCGCCAAGGAGCGCGATCCACAGCGCGACGTCGTCCTCGTCGAGGGCCAGGAGGTCGGCTGGGCCGCCTCCGGCCGCAACGGCGGCTTCTGCGCCGCCTCCCTCACCCACGGCCTCGGCAACGGGCTGGCCCGTTGGCCCGGCGAACTGGCCGAACTGGAGGAGCTCGGCGCCCGTAACCTCGACGCCATCGAGGACGCGGTCGCCCGCCACGGGATCGACTGCGACTTCGAGCGCACCGGCGAGATCGACGTCGCCACCGCCCCGTACCAGGTCGACGAGCTCCGCGAGATGGCCGAGCAGGCCGAGCAACTGGGCCTGACCGGACAGGAGTTCCTCGACCGCGACGCGGTGCGCGCCGAGGTCGACTCGCCCACCTTCCTCGCCGGCCTGTGGGACCGCACCGGCGTCGCCATGGTGCACCCGGCCAAGCTGGCCTGGGGCCTGAAGCGGGCCTGCCTCGCCGCCGGCGTGCGCGTGTACGAGCACACCCCCGGCACCCAACTGTCCTCGCGCGGCCCGGGGATCGCCCTGCGCACCCCCTACGGCCGGGTCTTCGCCCGCCAGGTGGCGCTGGCCACCAACGCCTTCCCGTCGCCGGTCAAGCGGATCCGCCCGTACGTCGTGCCGGTCTACGACTACGCCCTGATGACCGAGCCGCTCAGCGAGCAGCAGCTCGCCGCCATCGGCTGGCGGAACCGCCCCGGCCTCAGCGACAGCGCCAACCACTTCCACTACTTCCGCATCACCGCCGACAACCGCATCCTGTGGGGCGGCTACGACATCGTCTACCGCTACGGCGGCGGCGTACGGGCCGAGTACGACCAACACCCGGCCACCTTCCGCAAGTTGGCGCAGCACTTCTTCACCTGCTTCCCGCAGTTGGAGGGGCTCCGCTTCACCCACACCTGGGGCGGCGCCATCGACACCTGCTCCCGCTTCTCCGCGTTCTTCGGCACCGCCCACGGCGGCCGGGCCGCCTATGCGCTCGGCTTCACCGGCCTCGGCGTCGGCGCCACCCGCTTCGGCGCGGAGGTGATGCTCGACCTGCTGGCGGGGGAGCGCACCGAGCGGACCGAGCTGGAGATGGTGCGGACCAAGCCGCTGCCGTTCCCGCCCGAGCCGGTGCGCTCGTTGGGCATCGGCGTCACCCAGTGGTCGATGACCCGCGCCGACGAGAACGGCGGCCGGCGCAACCTGTGGCTGAAGGCCATGGACGCGGTGGGGCTGGGCTTCGACAGCTGAGCCAGCGCAGCGCCCGTCGGGGCGGGCGGCCCGCAACGGCCGTCCGCCCCGCGGCCGTTGCGGCCGCGCCCGCCCGGTGTCCGTGCGGACCGCGTCCGCCCCGCGTCCGCGGAAATTTCCCCGCGGACCCGCGTAAGGATCACCGGGCGCCCCCTTCTCCCCTGGGTGACACGGCCCGTCCGGGCCGGGAAAGGGGAGGGGAAGATGACCGCAACGGGGGCGAACGACGCAGTGGACTGGCTGGTGTCGGCCGCACCGGACCCCGACGCCTGCCGCCGCGGATGGGAGCGCAACCCGCTCGGGGTGGCGCTGTTGGAGGCCGGCCGGTGCTGGGACGTCCTGATCGTCGAGGGCCGGCTGGGCCGCCCGGCGGTGGACGTGCTGGCCCGGGGCCGGGGCCGCCCCGGCCCGGTGCTCTCCGACTTCCGGGACGCCCGCACGGGCTTCTTCGTCCCGGCGGGGACGGCCGCCCACTGGCTGGGCACCGGGATCCGCGGCGCCGGCCGCGGCACCTGGATCGTGGTGCCCTATCCCGGGCGGGCCACCGGCGGGGTGCGCTGGCTGGTCCCGCCGGACGGCACCGGCACGCTCACCGATCCCGTCGCGCTGGAACTGGCGCTGCACGCGGCGGTGGCGGCCCGCGACCGGGGGGAGTGAGCGCACGGGCCCGGGCCAACTGGTCCGGGCCCGTACGAGTGTTAGTGAGTTGTTAGTCGATCAACAGGGCCCGCGTGCAGAGTGGTGACCGCGAACGCACCACCGCACCGCGCAGCCGACCTTCGAGGGGGACACCATGTCGCACCGCACCACGCTCCGCCACGGCCGCACCGCCGCCGTCGCCGGCCTACTCACCGCCGCCGCGTTCGGCCTCACGGCCTGCAACGGAACCGGTGGCGCGGCCGCCGCCCCGGCCGCCTCCGTCTCCGCCGCGGACTCCGGCTCGCAGGGGAACAACGGCTCGCAGGGCTCCGGCGGTTCGAGCGGCGGTGCCGACGGCGCCGCCCCTGCCGCCTCGCACGGCTCCGGCGGCGCGGCGGCCGTCAACGGCGGCCAGCAGGGCGGGTCCGGCACGAAGATCGCCCGCTGCACCACCGACGGGATGGAGGCCGGCTGGGGCTCGGACGGCGGCGGCAGGCCCGACATGAAGAGCGACCAGCAGCAGATCGCCGCGGTGTGGCTGAAGAACACCAGCGGTGCCCCCTGCCGGATCTCCGGCTTCCCCGGTGTGCAGATCAAGGGCACCGACGGCACCACCTGGGACCTGCCGCGTTCGAGCAAGACGCCGCAGCCCAAGGTGCTGAAGCCGAACGCGCACACCTCGTTCAACATCAGCCTGCTGCCCACCACCCGCGCCGACGACAAGAAGGTCGAGCCGGGTCAGGTGCTGATCACCCCGCCGAACGAGAAGAAGCACTTCCAGCTCCAGTGGCCCTTCGGCGGCGCCATCCTGGACCAGTCCGGGGCCACCCACCCGGGCACGTTCGTCAACCCGATCAACGTGCCGTGAGCGGCGGGTACGGCGGCTAGCAACTCGTGGGGCACGGGCAGGACTTGGGGCCGCGGGGGAGACGGCCTACACGTCCCGCCCGCCCCACCGGTCGCACACCGCGCACCACAGGGGCAACAGCACCCCCGCCAGGCACCAGCCGCCGAGCACATCCAGCGGCCAGTGGTACCCCTGCCGCACGAGCCCCAGCCCGACGCCCGCATTGAGCAGCCCGGCCCCCGCCGCGACCACCCGCGCGACGGGGGCCGCGGCCTTGCCCGGCCGCCCGCACCGCACCGCGTACGCCCGGAGCAGCAGCAGCGCCACCAGCCCGTAGGCGACGGCCGCCGTCGCCCCGTGCCCCGAGGGGAAGAAGCCCTCGTGCACCGCGGCCATCCGCGGCTGCCCCGGCCGGTCCAGCCACACCTTGAAGGGGACGACCAGCGCCGGCACCGCGGCGAGCGCCCCCAGCGCGGCGACCGGCGGCACCCACGCCCGGCCGCCGCGGCCCGCGCCGCCCGGCTCCGCGCCCGCCCCGCGCCGCGTCCGCCACCAGGCCCATCCCGCCGCCGCCAGCAACACCGGCAGCGCCACGACCGTGTTGCCGAGATCGGCGAAGAACTGGGCGAGCGGCCCGGGAACGGCGCTCGCCGCCACGTCGCGGCCCCACCGCTCGTCGAACCCCCGCACCGCCCCGTGGGCCGCCACCTGCCAGCCCGCCCACCCGAAGACCAGCGCGCTGCACAGCGCGACCAGCGCGTACCGCCGCCCGAAGACCCGGTCGAGCGCCCGCCCCCAGGACCGCCGCTTCACACCCGACACACCCACCACCCCCAACACCCCGTGCACCACGCACATGTGTCACGCGCGGGTGCCACCCACCTGCCCGATAGACCCGCCCAACCCGACCAATCCAACCAAAGAAGTGCGGCCGCTCCGGAACAGGGGGGAGTTCAGGAGCGGCCGCATGGACCGGTGTTCCGCGCGCCCCGGGGGGTCTGGGGCGGGCGGACATCCGATCGGTGAGGATTCCCGGAGCCCTTCGTGCCAGGGGTCCCGGTGGTGTGCGCGAGGCACGGCCAGGTCGAAGCCGGGGAGCGCCGACCGGGCATCGCCCGCAGTCCCTTGCGGGCGGATGTTTCTCTCATCTGGAGAGACCGTACGACACCGGAAGCGCGCCCCGTAAGCCGCATCACGCGCCCGCCATTGCCCTCGCACATCTTCTTCACGCGCCCCCGTGCGCCCTGAACGCGCCCCCGCGGTGGCGTGGATGCGCCCCGTTGCGGGCATGGACGGGACCACCGCGAACGGCCCCTCGGCGCACGGGGTGCGGCCCGGGACACGGCCGCGCCGCGCCCCGGGCCGCACCCGGACGTCAGTCCCCGATCAGAGCGAGCCGAACGCCCCCTCCAGGATGTCCAGCCCCTCGTTGAGCAGGTCCTCGCCGATGACCAGCGGCGGCAGGAAGCGCAGCACGTTGCCGAACGTGCCGGTCGTCAGCACCAGCAGGCCCTCCTGGTGGCACGCCTTGGCGAGCGCCGAGGTGGCCTCTGGGTTCGGGTCCTTCGAGCCGGACTTGACCAGCTCGATGGCGATCATCGCGCCGCGGCCGCGGACCTCGCCGATGATGTCGAACTTCTCCTGGATCGCGGTCAGGCGGCCCTTC
Organism: Streptomyces sp. NPDC090442; assembly: GCF_044769405.1. NCBI lineage: Bacteria > Bacillati > Actinomycetota > Actinomycetes > Kitasatosporales > Streptomycetaceae > Streptomyces > Streptomyces sp. NPDC090442. Next base: position 47,069 of record NZ_JBIVXW010000011.1, on the reverse strand, counting down.
ATGACCTCCTCGATGCGCTTGGCCCTGGCGTTCAGGTCGAGCTCGCGCATGGTCTCGATGGAGCCGATCGCGGCGGCACAGGCCACCGGGTTGCCGCCGTAGGTGCCGCCCAAGCCGCCGGAGTGCGCGGCGTCCATGATCTCGGCGCGGCCGGTCACCGCCGCCAGCGGCAGACCGCCCGCGATGCCCTTCGCCGTCGTGATCAGGTCGGGCACCACGCCCTCGTCCTCGCACGCGAACCACTGGCCCGTACGGCAGAAACCGGACTGGATCTCGTCCGCCACGAAGACGATGCCGTTCTCCTTCGCGAAGTTCGCGATGGCGGGCAGGAAGCCCTTGGCCGGCTCGATGAAACCGCCCTCGCCGAGCACCGGCTCGATGATGATCGCCGCGACGTTCTCCGCGCCGATCTGCTTGGTGATCTGCGTGATGGCCTGGTCGGCGGCCTCCTGCGCGCAGTTCTCCGGGCCGGTCAGCCAGCGGTAGGGGTAGGCCAGCGGCACCCGGTAGACCTCGGGCGCGAAGGGGCCGAAGCCGTGCTTGTACGGCATGTTCTTCGCGGTCAGCGCCATCGTCAGGTTCGTGCGGCCGTGGTAGCCGTGGTCGAAGACGACGACCGCCTGGCGCTTGGTGTACGCGCGGGCGATCTTGACGGCGTTCTCGACCGCCTCCGCACCGGAGTTGAACAGCGCCGACTTCTTCGCGTGGTCGCCCGGCGTCAGCTCGGCCAGCAGCTCACAGACCTCGATGTACGGCTCGTACGGCGTCACCATCGCACAGGTGTGGGTGAAGTCCGCGAGCTGCGCGGTGGCCCGACGGACCACGGCCTCCGCGCTGTTGCCGACCGAGGTCACCGCGATGCCGGAACCGAAGTCGATCAGGGAGTTGCCGTCCACGTCCTCCAGGACCCCGCCGCCCGCGCGCTTGACGAAGACGGGCAGCACGGCGCCGACCCCGGCGGCCACGGTGTTCTGCTTACGGGCCCACAGCTCCTGGGACTTGGGGCCGGGGATCGCGGTGACGACGCGACGCTCCTGGGGGAGGGCGGGGCCTCCGGACAGTTCGGTCATGGCAGTCTCCTGGGGGTGGAACGCGGACGTTCATGGGGTGTTGTTCTCGCAGGTTAGGGGCGGTGGCGCGGGTCTGGCATGTTCCGTTCGGGAGAAGTGCGCGTGTTGCGTTGTCCGCACCGGACATAGCCGCGGCCCGCGGCCAGTAAATTGAGCGGCGGCACGCCGGGGAACGGCGCGCCCGCGCGGGCACGACACCGGCAGGCCGGCACACCGCCGCGGCAGGCCACGTCTCAAGGGGGACAAGGGGCACCGGATGGACACCGAGGGCACGCAGGACGCACAGCACACCGCCGCACCCCCGCCGTCCGGGGAACGACGCCCCGACCCGGCGGTACCACGACCGGCCGTGCCGCGGACGCCGCCACGGCCCACCCTTCCGCCCCCGAGCGCCGGCCCGCAGCCGCTGCTGAACTGGCTGCGCGCGGCCCGGCCGTCGGCCCCGCCCGGCGTGTGGACGTACGGGCATCGGCCGCGCCCGCAGAAGGAACCCGACCAGGTGCCGGCTCGGCAACTGATCAGCGGGGCGATCGTCTCGTTCCTGTGCGGATGGCTGTTGTGGTCGTTGCTGTGGAACGGCTATCTCGGCCCGTACTGGTACTGGCCTCTCCAGCTCCTGCGGCCGGACTCGTGGGCCGCGGCGAAGACGACCGGGGACCACACGGCGTTCCTGGTGGTCAGCAACGCCTACTACGGACTGTGGATCCTCGGGATCGCGTTCGTCTTCGGTCGCCTCGGTCGCTGGCCCGAGTTGATCCGTCGGGTGGGCGGCCCCTTGGTCCGCCGCCTCCGCGCCCACACCCCCGCCCCCAAGGCCGAGCCCGCCACCGACCCCGCGCAGTGGCCCGAACTCCGCGCGCAGGGTGCCCCGGACGCCGCCGACCGGCTCGCCGCCGAGGCCCGCGCCGGCGTGATGAACGACGTGGACGTGGCCCGGATCGGGCGCGCCTGGCGCTCGGTACGCTCCGGGCGGAACTCCCCGGCCTCCTTCGTCGACACCGTCCTACGGCACGGCGCCGCGGCCTGCGCCCACCCCTCCGGCCAGCGCGACCTGGCCCGCCGCACCGCGCAGCACGACCTGCTCGCCCACCAGGTCCGGATCGGCACCGCCGCCGACCACCCGCGCAATCCGTACCAACACCGCGGCAGCGGCTGCGCGTTGGAGCCCCGGGTGTTGGGCACCTCGCTGCTGGCCGTCGGCCCGGCGGGCAGCGGCAAGACCACCCGGCTGGTGCGCCCGGTGGTGGAGGCGATGTGCCTCCAGGCGCTGGCCGGGCAGTGCGCCGTCGTCGCCGTCGGCCCGGCCGGCTCCGCGCTCGGCCCCGACGACGCCTTCGACGTGGTGGTCCGCATCGGCCGCCCCGACCCGGCGTGCGACCTCGACCTCTACGGCGGCACCACCGACCCCGACGCGGCGGCCGGCATCCTCGCCGAGGCGCTCGTCGGCGACCTCGCCGAGCAGCTCCCCGGCGGCGACAGCCGCCGCGCGGCGACCGCCCTGGCCCAACTGCTCGGCCCGTTCCGCGCCGCCCACGGCCGCTTCCCGACCGTGCCCGAGCTCCGTGAGTTGCTGGACGGCACGCCGCGGGCGGTCGCCGCGCTGCGCACCGCCCTGGAGGCGACCGGCGACGTCACCCTGCTGCGCGAACTCGACGCCCGCGCCCGCCAGTCGGAGCGCCCCGGCGACGTCGCGCTGCTCCTCGCGGACCGCATCGCGCTGCTCGACCGCCCCGCCTTCGCCGCCTTCTTCGATCCCACGGGAGCCACCCGCCAGGTCTCGCTGCGCTCCCTGGACCACCCCCTCCGGGTCCGCATCGAGCTCCCCGAACGCGGCCACGCCGAGGCGTCCCGGATCCTCGCCCGGCTGGTCCTGGCCCAGTTCACCGAGTGCGCGGTGGCCCGCACCGACCGCTCGCTGTTCGCCTGCCTGGTGCTCGACGAGGCCGCGCACACCGTCACCGCGGAGGCGCTGCGCGGCCTCCAGCGGCTGCGCTCGGCCAACGCCGGGGCCCTGCTGACCCTGCGCTCCCTGGACGACGTCCCCGAGGGGCTGCGCAGCGCGCTGCTCGGTTCGGTCGGCTGCCGGATGGCGTTCGCGGGCGTCACGCCCTGGGACGGGGCGCCGTTCGCCGAGGTGTGGGGCAAGGAGTGGGTGGAGACCCGTGATGTGACGGACCGTCAAATCATCGCGCACGGCGCCGGGATGAAGGCGTTCCACCTCGTCCGCCAGTTGGTCACCGGCAAGGCCGCCACCTCCAAGGCGATCACCGTCCGCACCGTCGAACGCGAACGCTGGTCCGCCTCCGACCTCGCGAACGCGCTCCCGGCCGGCCACGCGGTGCTGTCGGTGACCACGGTCGACGGCGAGCACGCCCCACCCGTCCTGGTCGACCTCCGGGCGTAGCGGCGGGCGCGCGCCCCCCGATCGGGGAGTGTTCCGCAAACCCTCCGTTGAGGCAGAATCGAGACCAGCCGTTCATACAGGGCGGTGCACACGCCCGCCGTTCATACGGGCGGCGCGGACGATCGGCGGAGGTCGGCAGGAGGCCGGCCGGAGGACCCGGCCGCCGGTCGGGGTCGTGCCGTCCGCCGGAGCCCTCGAAGGTCCCATGCCGCACACCCTCGCCTCCCTGGTCAACCACACCGCGCTTAAGCTGGACGTGCTCGCGGGCGAGGACCGGCTGGACGTCCCCGTGCGCTGGGCGCACGCCAGTGAGCTGATCGACCCGGTGCCTTACATGGAGGGCGGCGAGCTGCTGTTGATCACCGCGCTGAAGCTGGACGCGGAGGATCCGGAGACCGCCGACCGCTACGTGCGGCGGGTCGCCGGGGCCGGCGTCGTCGGACTGGGGTTCGCGGTGGGAGTCAACTACGAGGCGGCTCCGGAGGCGTTGGTCGAGGCGGCGCGCCGGCACCACCTGCCGCTGCTCGGGGTGCCTCGCCGGACGCCGTTCATCGCGATCAGCAAGGCGGTCTCGGCGGCCGTCGCGGCCGACCAGTACCGCGCGGTGACCGCCGGCTTCGAGGCCCAGCGCGAACTGACCCGGGCCGCCCTCGGCGCCGAGGGCCCGGCCGAGCTGCTGGGCCGGCTCGCCGCGCACCTCCACGGCTGGGCGGCGCTCTACGACGCGTCCGGCGCGGTGGTGGCGGCCGCCCCCGAGTGGGCCGCCCGGCGCGCGGCCCGGCTCGCCGAGGACGTGGCGCGCCTCCGGGAGCGGCCCGCGCCGGCCAGCGCCGTGGTCAGCGACGCCGAGGGCGACGACCGGGTGGAGCTGCAGTCGCTGGGCACCGGGCGGCGCTCGCGCGGTGTGCTCGCGGTGGGGACCGGCGCCCCGCTCGGCACCGCCGAGCGGTACGCGGTGCACTCGGCCGTCGCGCTGCTGACCCTGACCACCGAGCGGTCCCGGGCGCTCCAGGACGCCGAACAGCGGCTCGGCGCCGCGGTGTTGAAGATGCTGCTGGCCGGTGAGCCGGACCACGCCCGGACGGTCTCCGGCCGGCTCTACGGAGGGCTGCTGGACGCCCCGTTCCGGGTGCTGGTGGCCGAGCCGGTGCCCGCCGACGACCAGCCGACCGCCCCCAAGCCCGCCACCCCGTTCACACCTGGCGGCGGCCCCCCGGGCGCCGCCGCCACGCCCGTCCTGGAGGCGCTCGCCGACGCCATGGAGTCCGCCGCCGCCCGCACCGGCGAGGCGCTGCTCGCCGTGCCGGACGGCGGCCGGCTGATCGTGCTGGTCGCCGACGGCGGCGCGGCCGCGGACGCCTGCACCGCGTTCGCCGCGGCGACCGAGGCCCGGCTCGGCGCGCAGCCGCGCCCGCGCGGCCGGTCCGCCCGCCCCGGCACCGGCCGCGAACCACAGGCCGCGTCACTGGCCGTCGGCCTCTCCGCGCCCACCGGCCCGATGGCCGCCGCCCACGCCTACCGGCAGGCCGAACAGGCCCTCTCCGTCGCCCGCCGCCGCGGCCGCGCCCTGGTCGAGCACGAGGACGTGGCGGCCGGCTCGGTGCTCCCACTGCTCGCCGACGACGCCGTACGGGCCTTCGCCGACGGGCTGTTGCGGGCGCTGCGCGAGCACGACGCGACCGGGCGCGGCGACCTGGTGGCGTCCCTGCGCGCCTGGTTGGCCCGGCACGGCCAGTGGGACGCGGCCGCCGCCGACCTGGGCGTCCACCGCCACACCCTGCGCTACCGGATGCGGCGGGTGGAGGAGATCCTGGGCCGCTCGCTGGACGACCCGGACGTCCGTATGGAGCTGTGGCTGGCCCTGAAGGCGACCTCGGCACAGCCGGGGGAGTAGCGGAGGGACGCGAGCCCCTCCGCGTACCGGGACACGCCCGTCCCGAGGCGGCCGGCACCGATCCGGCGCGCCGTCAACACCCCCCGGACTCCACCGCGGAGAGGCGCCCCGACGGATTACGCCGCTTCGGACAAGCGTCAGCGGGCCCCCGCACCCCTACGGTGGGCAGCAGAGTCCTACGCCAAGCCGCTCCCCGAGCTGCGCGCGCACCACCCACCACCACGAAGGGCCGGGATCCACTGTGCCGACCACTGCTGCAGCCCCCACCGCCTTCTGGCTCGCCGGCCGCCAGGCCACCGGCGAGGCCACCTTCGACGTCACCTCTCCCTGGGACGGCCGTCTCGTCGGCACGGTGAGCGTCCCCACCGAGGCCCAGGTCGAGGAGGCCGTCGCCGCCTCCGTCGCGGTCCAGGACGAGCTCGCCGCGACCCCCGCCCACGTGCGGGCCGCCGCCCTCGACCACGTGGTGCGCGGGCTGGTGGAGCGCACCGAGGAGATCGCCCGGCTGATCTCCGCGGAGAACGGCAAGCCCATGAAGTGGGCTCGCGGCGAGGTCGGCCGGGCCATCTCGGTGTTCCGCTTCGCGGCCGAGGAGGCCCGCCGCTTCAACGGCGGCGAGGCCCAGCGCCTGGACACCGACGCCGGCGGCGCCGGCCGGCTCGCGCTCACCCGCCGCTTCCCCCGCGGCACCGTCCTGGGCATCGCGCCGTTCAACTTCCCGCTGAACCTCTGCGCCCACAAGATCGCCCCGGCCATCGCCGCCGGCGTCCCGATCCTCCTCAAGCCGGCCCCGGCCACCCCGCTGTCCGGCCTGATCCTCGGCGAGCTGCTGGCCGGCACCGACCTTCCCGCCGGCTCCTGGTCGATCCTCCCGGTCCCCAACGACCGCATGGAGTCCCTCGTCCAGGACGAGCGGCTGCCGGTCATCTCCTTCACCGGTTCCGACAAGGTCGGCTACGCCATCCTCGACTCGGTGCCCCGCAAGCACTGCACCCTGGAGCTCGGCGGCAACGGCGCGGCCGTCGTCCTGCCCGACTGGTCATCCGAGCAGGACCTGGACTGGGCGGCCCAGCGCATCGCCACCTTCGCCAACTACCAGGGCGGCCAGTCCTGCATCTCCGTCCAGCGGGTCATCGCCGACGCCTCGGTCTACGACCGGCTGGTCCCCAAGATCGTCGCGGCCGTCGAGGCCCAGGTCACCGGCGACCCGTCCGACGACGCCACCGAGGTCGGCCCGCTGGTCAGTGAGGACGCCGCCAAGCGCGTGGAGTCCTGGGTCGACGACGCCGTCGAGCGCGGCGCCAAGCTGCTCGCCGGCGGCAAGCGCGACGGCGCCGCCTACGCGCCGACCGTGCTGGAGGACGTGCCGGCCGGCGCGACCCTCGCCACCGAGGAGGTCTTCGGCCCGGTCCTCACCCTCCAGAAGGTCGACGGCGTCGACGCGGCGTTCGCAGCCGTCAACGACTCCAAGTTCGGCCTCCAGGCAGGCGTGTTCACCCACGACGCGCAGACCGCCTTCCGCGCCCACCGGGCCCTGGAGGTCGGCGGCGTGATCGTCGGCGACGTGCCGTCCTACCGCGCCGACCAGATGCCCTACGGCGGCGTCAAGCAGTCCGGCGTCGGCCGCGAGGGCGTCCGCTACGCCATGGACGACTACACCTACGAGCGGGTCCTGGTCCTCACCGGACTGGACCTGTAGGTCCCGGGGCGACCCCGGGAGCGGGTGGGCCGGGCGCACCGGCCCGCCGCCGCTCGGACCGGCCTGGCCCGGTGGACAGCGACGGCCGTACCTGGGGCCGTACCGCCCGCCAGGTCGAGGCCGGCGCACTCCCCCCAGCGCCGGCCCCTCCCACGCGGCGCTTCCCCCTCGCCGGGCCGGACCTTCCCGACGCTACGGCCCCGCTCCGCCCCGGTCCCTCCTGACCGAGGCGGATGCGGGGCCCTGCCGTCGGGGGTGGCGCCGCCGCGCGCGTACAACCAGCGCGGTACGCGACACCCTCCCGAGGGCCGGAACGACACCCCGCGACCGGTCGTTTCCGGCCACAGCGGCGCCCCGCTCCCGGGCTCCGCTCCGCTGGTGCAACCCGCGCGGATCGGGTACTTGTCACAAGTAGCACTGCCCGGCGGCCGACCGGCCCGCCGGCAGACTCCCGATCCGCGGCGAGGTGAGCTCCTGATGACCGCTCCGTCCATCCGCAACGTTTCCGAGCGCGAAGCCCGCCGGGTCGCCGAGGCGGCCCGCGAGCAGGACTGGCGCAAGCCCAGCTTCGCCAAGGAACTGTTCCTGGGGCGCTTCCGGCTCGACCTCATCCATCCGCACCCCACCCCCGCGGTGGACGACGTCCGACGCGGCGAGAAGTTCCTCGCCACGCTGCGGGAGTTCTGCGAGACCCAGATCGACGGCGCCCGGATCGAACGCGAGGGCCGCATCCCGGACGAGACCGTCCGCGGCCTGAAGGAACTGGGCGCCCTGGGCATGAAGATCGACCCGAAGTACGGCGGCCTCGGCCTCACCCAGGTCTACTACAACCGCGCCCTCGCCCTGGTCGGCTCGGCCAGCCCGGCGATCGGCGCGCTGCTCTCCGCGCATCAGTCGATCGGCGTACCGCAGCCGCTGAAGCTCTTCGGCACCCAGGAGCAGAAGGAGACGTTCCTGCCGCGGCTGGCCCGCACGGACATCTCGGCCTTCCTGCTCACCGAGCCCGACGTGGGCTCCGACCCGGCCCGCCTGGCCACCACCGCGGTGCCCGACGGCGAGGAGTACGTCCTCGACGGCGTGAAGCTGTGGACCACCAACGGCGTGGTCGCCGACCTGCTGGTGGTGATGGCCAGAGTCCCCGCCTCCGAGGGCCACAAGGGCGGCATCACCGCCTTCGTCGTCGAGGCCGACTCGACCGGCGTCACCGTCGAGAACCGCAACGCCTTCATGGGCCTGCGCGGCCTGGAGAACGGCGTCACTCGCTTCCACCAGGTACGGGTCCCGGCCGGCAACCGCATCGGCCCCGAGGGCGCCGGCCTGAAGATCGCCCTGACCACGCTCAACACCGGCCGGCTCTCGCTACCCGCGATGTGCGCCGGCACCGGCAAGTGGTGCCTGAAGATCGCCCGCGAGTGGTCCGGCGCCCGCGAGCAGTGGGGCCGCCCGATCGCCAAGCACGAGGCGGTCGGCGCCAAGATCTCCTTCATCGCGGCCACCACCTTCGCCCTGGAGGCGGTCGTCGACCTCGCCTCCCAGATGGCCGACGAGAACCGCAACGACATCCGCATCGAGGCCGCCCTCGCCAAGCTCTACGGCTCCGAGATGGGCTGGCGGATGGCCGACGAACTCGTCCAGATCCGCGGCGGCCGCGGCTTCGAGACCGCCGAGTCGCTCGCCGCCCGCGGCGAACGCGCCGTCCCCGCCGAGCAGATGCTGCGCGACATGCGCATCAACCGGATCTTCGAGGGCTCCACCGAGATCATGCACCTGCTGATCGCCCGCGAGGCCGTCGACGCCCACCTCTCCGTCGCCGGCGACCTCATCGACCCCGACAAGTCCCTGGGCGACAAGGGCAGGGCGGCCGCCAGGGCCGGCGGCTTCTACGCCCGCTGGCTGCCCAAACTGGTCGCCGGACCCGGTCAACTCCCGCGCACCTACCAGGAGTTCGGTGAACTCGCCGGCCATCTGCGGTACGTCGAGCGGACCTCCCGCAAGCTGGCCCGGTCCACCTTCTACGCGATGTCCCGCTGGCAGGGGAAGATGGAGACCAAGCAGGGCTTCCTCGGCCGGGTCGTCGACATCGGCGCCGAACTCTTCGCGATGAGCGCCGCCTGCGTACGGGCCGAGCACCTGCGGATCACCGGCGACCACGGCCGCGAGGCCCACCAACTCGCCGACGCCTTCTGCCGCCAGGCCCGGATCCGCGTCGAGGAACTGTTCCACCGCCTGTGGACCAACACCGACGAGCTGGACCGCAAGGTCGTCTCCGGCGTCCTCGACGGCAGCTACACCTGGCTGGAAGAGGGCGTCATCGACCCCAGCGGCGACGGCGCCTGGATCGCCGACGCCACCCCCGGCCGCAGCACCAAGGACAACGCCCGTCGCCCGTTCCGGTAGAGCGCACCGGCCTCGTACGGGCGGCCCGCGCGTCGCCCGTACGGGGTGTGGACGCCCTCGGTGGCCGGGGTGCCGCGCCGACCGGCCACAATGGACCACATGACGGACACCCTCGCCCACCCGCACCTGCGCTTCGAGCCGGCCGCCGGCGACTCCGGAGGCCCGCGGGAGATCGTGATCCTCGGCTCGACCGGTTCGATCGGCACCCAGGCCATCGACATCGTGTTGCGCAACCCCGGCCGGTTCGAGGTCACCGCGCTCGCCGCGGCCGGCGGCCGGGTCGAGCTGCTCGCCGAGCAGGCGCACCGGCTGCGGGTCGGCACCGTCGCGGTCTCGCGCGAGGAGACGGTGCCGGCCCTGCGCGAGGCCCTGGCCGCCCGCTACGGCGCCGGCGAGCCGCTGCCGGAGATCCTGGCCGGCCCCGACGCCGCCACCGAACTCGCCGCCTCCGACTGCCACACCGTCCTCAACGGCATCACCGGCTCCATCGGCCTCGCCCCCACCCTCGCCGCCCTGAAGGCCGGCCGGGTGCTGGCCCTCGCCAACAAGGAATCGCTGATCGTCGGCGGCCCCCTGGTCAAGGCCGTCGCCAAGCCCGGCCAGATCATCCCCGTCGACTCCGAGCACTCCGCGCTCTTCCAGTCCCTGACCGGCGGCACCCGCGCCGAGGTCCGCAAACTGGTGGTCACCGCCTCCGGCGGCCCGTTCCGCGGCCGCACCCGCCGCGAACTGGCCGGCGTCACCCCCGAGCAGGCCCTGGCCCACCCCACCTGGTCCATGGGCCCGGTCGTCACCATCAACTCCGCGACCCTGGTCAACAAGGGCTTGGAGGTCATCGAGGCGCACCTGCTCTTCGACGTCCCCTTCGACCGCATCGAGGTCGTCGTCCACCCGCAGTCCTACGTCCACTCGATGGTGGAGTTCACCGACGGCTCCACCCTCGCCCAGGCCAGCCCGCCCGACATGCGGATGCCGATCGCGCTCGGCATCGGCTGGCCCGAGCGGGTCGCCGACGCCGCCCCCGGCATCGACTGGACGACCGCGCAGAACTGGGAGTTCTTCCCGCTCGACGCGGAAGCCTTCCCGTCCGTCCCGCTGGCCTGCCGGGTCGGCGAACTGGGCGGCACCGCCCCCGCCGTCTTCAACGCCGCCAACGAGGAGTGCGTCAAGGCGTTCCTCACCGGCGGGCTGCCGTTCACAGGGATTGTGGATACCGTCGCGGCAGTGGTCGACGAAGGGCTGGCATCCGGAGTGGTGACGAAGCAGACCCAGGACGGCGGCGGAACCTCCCTGACCGTTGCGGACGTCCTGCAGGCCGAGAAATGGGCGCGCGCCCGCGCCCGCGAACTGGCCGCCGCGGCGGCACGCACCCCATCGGAGGCTCGCGCATGACGACCTGGATGACCATCCTCGGCATAGTCGTCTTCGTCGTCGGCCTGCTGTTCTCCATCGCCTGGCACGAGCTCGGCCACCTCAGCACGGCCAAGATGTTCGGCATCCGCGTGCCGCAGTACATGGTGGGCTTCGGGCCGACGATCTTCTCCCGGAAGAAGGGCGACACCGAGTACGGCATCAAGGCGGTCCCGCTGGGCGGCTACATCCGCATGATCGGGATGTTCCCGCCCGGCGACGACGGGAAGCTGCAGGCCCGGTCCACCTCCCCGTTCCGCGGCATGATCGAGGACGCCCGCGAGGCGGCCTTCGAGGAGCTCCAACCCGGCGACGAGCACCGGCTGTTCTACACCCGCAAGCCCTGGAAGCGCGTCATCGTGATGTTCGCCGGGCCGTTCATGAACCTGGTCCTGGCCGTGGTGATCTTCATGAGCGTGCTGATGGGCTTCGGCATCAACACCCAGACCACCCAGGTCGGCTCGGTCTCCGACTGCGTCATCGCGGCCTCCGCGCAGACCGACAAGTGCCCGTCCGGCGCCAAGGACTCCCCGGCCAAGGCGGCCGGCCTCCGCGCCGGCGACAAGATCCTCACGTTCAACGGCCACGCCATCCCCGACTGGGACACCCTCCAGGACCAGATCCGCCGGACCACCGGCCCGGCGACCCTGGTCGTCGAGCGGCACGGCACCAAGGTGACGCTGCGCGCCGACCTCATCGAGAACAGGGTCGCCAAGACCGACGGCCACGGCGGCTACGTCCCCGGCGAGTTCGTCACCGCCGGCTTCCTCGGCTTCACCCCGGCCAGCGGCATCGTCCCGCAGACCTTCTCGCAGTCCGTCGACCGCATGGGCAGCATGGTCGGCCAGGGCGTGGAATCCCTGGTCCGCCTCCCCGGCAAGGTTCCCGACCTGTGGAACGCCGCCTTCAACGGCGCCGAGCGCAAGCAGGACTCCCCGATGGGCGTGGTCGGCGCGGCCCGGGTCGGCGGCGAGGTCTTCTCGCTGCACATCCCGCCGGAGCAGCGGGTGGCGACCATGCTCCTGCTGGTCGCCGGCTTCAACCTCTCGCTGTTCCTCTTCAACATGCTGCCGCTGCTGCCGCTGGACGGCGGTCACATCGCCGGCGCCCTGTGGGAGTCGCTCCGCCGCGCCTTCGCCAAGGTCGTCCGGCGCCCCGACCCCGGCCCCTTCGACGTCGCCAAGCTGATGCCGGTCGCCTACGTCGTCGCCGGCATCTTCGTCTGCTTCACCCTGCTGGTGCTGGTCGCCGACGTGGTGAACCCGGTGAAGCTCACATAGGCCGCAGAGCGGGCACATAGGGGCCGCAAACCCCCGGGCCGGGCACGCCGCCACCGTATGGGCGTGCCCGGCCGCCCCCTTTCGAGGGGCATACGGGTTCGATGTGCCTCCGACGATATGGGTGCCGTAGGCTCGATGACCGGAAGCCCGCCGAATCCGGGCCTTGATCCATCACCTTGGGGTTGCTCGCCAGATGACTGCCATCGCACTGGGAATGCCGGACGTACCGACCAAGCTGGCCGACCGCCGCGTCAGCCGCAAGATCCAGGTCGGTTCGGTCGCCGTGGGCGGAGACGCACCGGTCTCGGTGCAGTCGATGACGACGACCCGGACCTCCGACATCGGCGCCACGCTCCAGCAGATCGCCGAACTGACCGCCTCCGGCTGCCAGATCGTCCGGGTCGCCTGCCCCACCCAGGACGACGCCGACGCGCTGTCCGTGATCGCCAAGAAGTCGCAGATCCCGGTCATCGCCGACATCCACTTCCAGCCGAAGTACGTCTTCGCCGCCATCGACGCCGGCTGCGCCGCGGTCCGAGTCAACCCGGGCAACATCAAGCAGTTCGACGACAAGGTCAAGGAGATCGCCAAGGCGGCCTCCGACGCCGGCACCCCGATCCGGATCGGCGTCAACGCCGGCTCCCTCGACCGGCGCCTGCTCCAGAAGTACGGCAAGGCCACCCCCGAGGCGCTCGTCGAGTCCGCCCTGTGGGAGGCGTCCCTCTTCGAGGAGCACGGCTTCCGCGACATCAAGATCTCGGTCAAGCACAACGACCCGGTCGTGATGGTCAACGCCTACCGCCAGCTCGCCGCCCAGAGCGACTACCCGCTCCACCTCGGCGTCACCGAGGCGGGCCCGGCCTTCCAGGGCACCATCAAGTCCGCGGTCGCCTTCGGCGCGCTGCTCAGCGAGGGCATCGGCGACACCATCCGGGTCTCGCTCTCCGCCCCGCCGGTGGAGGAGGTCAAGGTCGGCATCCAGATCCTGGAGTCGCTCAACCTCCGCCCCCGCCGCCTGGAGATCGTCTCCTGCCCGTCCTGCGGCCGCGCCCAGGTCGACGTCTACAAGCTCGCCGACGAGGTCACCGCGGGTCTGGAGGGCATGGAGGTGCCGCTCCGCGTCGCCGTCATGGGCTGCGTCGTCAACGGCCCCGGTGAGGCCCGCGAGGCCGACCTCGGCGTCGCCTCCGGCAACGGCAAGGGCCAGATCTTCGTCAAGGGCGAGGTCATCAAGACCGTCCCCGAGTCGAAGATCGTCGAGACCCTCATCGAAGAGGCCATGAAGATCGCCGCGCAGATGGAGGCCGACGGCATCGCCTCCGGGGAGCCGGTCGTCACCGCCGCGGGCTGACCCTTAGGGCACGGGGGAACAGATCCCGTAGGGGACGCCGACGCCCCCTGCGGGGCCACAACGTGGCGCGGCCGGAGCGGTATTCCCGCTCCGGCCGGCGCACTGACCCACGGGCCCGCGCACCGAACCGCGGCCCAGCGGATCGAAGCACCGATCGCCGGCCCCGTACACCGACCGCCGGCTCACACACCCGCGCACCGCTCGGTACGGGTCGCGCACTGATCGCACTGATCCGCGCGAGCCGTGCACCAACGCGCACGAGCCGGTCGTCGCCCCCGTCGAGCCGGTCGCCGATTCCCCCGAGTCCCGTGCCGACCGGTACGAGCCCCGAGCTGGCCGCCGATCCCACGAGCTCCGCGCTGCCCCGGTTGCCAGCCCCGTGCCGACCGGTACGAGCCGCACGCCCACCGGTACGAGCCGCGTGCCGATCTGCATGAGCCACGCGCAGATCCCCCCGCCCCGCGCCCCCGCCCCACCCGCCGCTCACTCCACGCCGCGGGGTCTTCGCAGGTCCGTCCCGGGGAGCCCGAGTGCGTCCGGCCCGGTGGAGGTACAGTGCCAGGACCCGCTCCGCCTGGCCTCCCAGGCCCCCACGGTGAGGCTTATCCGACACGTGCTGACGACCACCACCATCAAGGTCCTCGAACCGGGAGAGCTCGACGAGGCCCTCACGGTCCTGGACCGTGAACCGGTCGCCAACGCCTTCGTCGCCGCCCGGGTCCAGGTCGCCGGCCTCGACCCCTGGCGGCTCGGCGGGGAGATGTGGGGCTGGTATGTCGGCGGCCGACTGGAGTCCCTCTGCTACGCCGGCGCCAACCTCGTCCCGGTCTGCGCCACCCCCGAGGCCGTCCGCGGCTTCGCCGAACGCGCCCGCCGCCAGGGCCGCCGTTGCTCCTCCATCGTCGGCCCCGTCGGCCCCACCGCCGAACTCTGGTCGCTGTTGGAACCCCACTGGGGCCCGGCCCGCGAGATCCGCGCCCACCAGCCGCTGATGGTCACCCGCGCCCCGTCCGCCGAGGTAGCCCCCGACCCCCGCGTCCGACGGATCCGCAAGGACGAGCTCGACCTGATCATGCCGGCCTGCGTGGCGATGTTCACCGAGGAGGTCGGCATCTCGCCGCTCGCCGGCGACGGCGGACTGCTTTACCAGGCCCGGGTCGCCGAACTCGTCGGCGCCGGCCGCTCGTTCGCCCGTATCGAGGACGACAAGGTCGTCTTCAAGGCCGAGATCGGCGCCGCCACCCCGCACGCCTGCCAGATCCAGGGCGTCTGGGTCGATCCCGCGCACCGCGGCCGGGGCCTGTCCGAGACCGGTATGGCCGCCGTGCTCCGCTACGCCCTCAGCGACGTCGCCCCCGTGGTCAGCCTCTACGTCAACGACTACAACGCCGCCGCCCGCGCCGCCTATCGACGGGTCGGCTTCGAGGAGGTCGGCGCATTCATGAGCGTACTGTTCTGAGCCCTCGCCTTGTACGCTCCGAGCATGGATGACGTCGCGGTCGGCCCCCTCGATCTCGCTGCCCGCGTGGATGACGCGCTCGCCGTGCAAGCCCTCGCCTTCGGCCTCACCGACGACGAGATCGCCGTCCGCCGCCACATCGTGCTGCGCCACCTCGGCTGCCGCGGCGCCCGCGCCCTCGGCGCCACCACCCCCGCCGGCCGCCTCGTCGGCTTCGTCTACGGCATGCCCAACGACCGCACCCACTGGTGGTCCACCGTCGTCGAGCCCTATCTGCGCTGCCAGGGCCTGGACCACTGGCTCGACGACTCCTTCGTCATCACCGAGCTGCACGTCCACCCCGCCTACCAGAGCCACGGCATCGGCCGCTCCCTGATCACCCGCATCACCGACGGCGCCGCCGAACCCCGCAGCATCCTCTCCGCGATCGACGCCGAAAGCCCCGCCCGCGGTCTCTACCGCTCCCTCGGCTACCAGGACATCGCCCGCCGCGTCCTCTTCCCCAGCGCCCCCACCCCCTACGCGGTCATGGGCGCACCTCTCCCCCTGAAACGCCCGTAACCCGCGCACCACCCCACGAACGCGAGCCCCCACCAACCCAATTCCCACCCCAACGGGAGGGGCCGGGCCGGAGGGGGTGGTGTGTCGGACGTAAAGCGAAGCAGTCCGGGACACCGGCCCAGGAAGCCCGTCACCGCACCCCGACGGCCCGCGCAGCGGCTCCGTGCCGCAGGCGCACACGGCAACCCCCACGGCGGGAGAGCCAACAACGTGGGAAGCCACCCATTTCCGTGGGGCACACCCCGCCAGCTAACCTCCAGGGAGTCACCTTTCTTACGCAGGAGAAACTCCCATGGCCAACGCCGCACAGGTCCAGCGCATGTCCCGCTTGATGATCAAGACACTGCGCGACGACCCGGCCGACGCCGAGGTGCTCAGCCACAAGCTCCTGGTGCGCGCCGGCTATGTGCGCCGCACCGCCGCCGGTGTCTGGTCCTGGCTGCCGCTCGGCAAGAAGGTCCTCGCCAACGTCGAGCGGATCGTGCGCGAGGAGATGGACGCCATCGGCGGCCAGGAGGTCCTGCTGCCCGCCCTGCTGCCCAAGGAGCCCTACGAGGCCACCGGCCGCTGGGAGGAGTACGGCGCCGAGCTGTTCCGCCTGAAGGACCGCAGGGGCGGTGACTACCTCCTCGGCCCCACCCACGAGGAGATCTTCACGCAGCTGGTGAAGGACCAGTGCACGTCCTACAAGGACCTGCCGGTGATCCTCTACCAGATCCAGACCAAGTACCGCGACGAGGCCCGCCCGCGCGCCGGCAT
The DNA here is from genome assembly GCF_044769405.1 of Streptomyces sp. NPDC090442. NCBI lineage: Bacteria > Bacillati > Actinomycetota > Actinomycetes > Kitasatosporales > Streptomycetaceae > Streptomyces > Streptomyces sp. NPDC090442. Next base: position 30,785 of record NZ_JBIVXW010000011.1, on the reverse strand, counting down.
CCTGCGCGGCCGCGAGTTCCAGATGAAGGACTCCTACTCCTTCGACGCCGCCGACGAGGGCCTGGACGAGGCGTACGCCCTGCACCGCGCCGCCTACCAGCGGATCTTCGAGCGCCTCGGTCTGGACTACCGCATCTGCGCCGCCATCGCCGGCGCCATGGGCGGCTCCAAGTCCGAGGAGTTCCTGGCCCCCGCCGCGGCCGGTGAGGACACCTTCGCCGACTGCCCGAAGTGCGACTACGCCGCCAACACCGAGGCGATCAACTACGTCCTGAAGTCGGTGGACGCGGCCGACGCGCCCGCGCTGGAGGAGGTCCCGACCCCGGACACCCCCACCATCGAGACGCTCGCCGCGCACCTCGGCGTGCCGGCCTCCGCCACCCTGAAGAACCTCCTGGTGAAGGTCGACGGCGAGATCGTGGCGGTGGGCGTCCCCGGCGACCGCGAGGTCGACATGGACAAGGTCGAGGCGCACTTCGCGCCTGCCGCCGTCGAGTTGGTGACCGCCGAGGACTTCGTCGGCCGCGCGGACCTGGTCCGCGGCTACGTCGGCCCGCAGGGGCTGGAGAAGGTGAAGTACCTCGCCGACCCGCGGGTGGCCCCCGGCACCTCCTGGATCACCGGCGCCAACAAGGAGGGCGTGCACGCCAAGAACGTCGTCGCCGGCCGTGACTTCGAGGTCGACGAGTACGTCGACGTCGTCGTGGTGCAGGAGGGCGACCCCTGCCCGAAGTGCGGCACCGGCCTCAAGCTGGACCGTGCCATCGAGATCGGCCACATCTTCCAGCTCGGCCGCAAGTACGCCGACGCCTTCCAGCTCGACGTGCTCGGCCAGAACGGCAAGCCGGTCCGGGTGACCATGGGCTCGTACGGCATCGGCGTCTCCCGCGCCGTCGCCGCGCTCGCCGAGCAGCACGCCGACGAGCAGGGCCTGTGCTGGCCGCGCGAGGTGGCCCCCGCCGACGTCCACGTCGTCGCCGCCGGCAAGGCCAAGCAGACCGAACTCGCCCTGGAGATCGGCGAGCAGCTCGGCGCCGCCGGGCTGCGGGTGCTGGTCGACGACCGGCCCGGCGTCTCGCCCGGCGTGAAGTTCACCGACGCCGAGCTGATCGGCGTGCCGACCATCGTCGTCGCCGGCCGCCGCGCCGGCGAGGGCATCGTCGAGGTCAAGGACCGTCGCACCGGCGAGCGCGAGGAGCTGACGGTCGCCGAGGCCGTCGCCCGCCTCAGCGCCTGACCGCACGCGGCGAACGGGCCGGCCGGGCATCCGCCCCGCCGGCCCGTTCCCGTCCCGGTTACAGGTACGCCGCGAACTCCAGCAGCGACTCGCCGCGGCGGCGGTCGCCCGTCACCGACTCCCGTACGCCCGCGCGCACCGCCCGGTACAGCGTCCAGCCGCGCAGCCGCTCCCGGTCCACCTCCAGCGAGTCGGCCAGCTTCGCCACCCGCCGCCGTGCCACCGCGGCCGCCCCCGAACCGGCCAGCAGGTCCTCGAAGCGGTCCAGCACCAGCCGCGCCAGGTCGTACGCCCGCTCGCCGACCAGCGGCGCCGGGCCCACCGTCAGCCACGGCGCCCGCTCCCCGGCCAGCACCTTCCCCTGCCGGAACGCGCCGTGGAGGACGTACTCCTCCGCGCCCCCGGCCGGCAGCGACCGGCCCAACTCCAGCGCCTCGTCCACCAACGGGCCGGCGTCGGTCGCCGCCGCGGCCGCCGGCAGTCGCTCGGCGTCCTGCGCGGCCCGCTCCGCCACCGTCGCGAACGGATGCCCCGGCGGCGGCGCCACCCACAGCCGGCGCACCGTGCCGGCCGCCTCCAGCAGCGCCTTGGCCTCCGGCAGCGACCGCAGTGACACCGACCCCTGCAACCGCTCCAGCAGCAGCGCACCGCTCGCCTCGTCGGCCCGCAGCAGTCGCACCGCGCCCCAGCCGTCCCACACCCGCAACGCCGCCGCCTCCTGCGCGGCGGCCCGGCCCGGCACCGGGAACTTCAACGCCGCCGGGGTCCCGTCCTCCTGCCGCACCAACGCCACCAGGCTGCTGCGGCCGCCCGGTGCGTGCACCCGCTCCAAGGTCAGCCGCCATGCCTCCAGCCGCTCCTGAACCAGCGCCGGGAGCGCCGCCAGCCAGGCCGCTACGGGACCCTCCTGATCGCCGCCGAGCGCACTGCGCAGCCTCTGCGGGGGTTCGATGGGTGCCGTTGCCATGCCTGAGCTGTCCTTTGCGTGGGGAGGTGGCCGCGGGGCGGCCGGTCGTTCGTCGGGCGTCGCGGTCGCGGCGCGTCGGTGCGCCTACAGCGCGTCGGCGGGGGCGCTCGCGGCGCCCGACGGGGCGGGGGCCGCGGCCCGTTCCACGAGCCCAGGGAAGGCTACGCCGCTGCCCCGCCACCGCACCGCGCGCACTGCCGCCTCGCGGAGCGCGGCCGCGGCGTCCTTGCGGTGCGCGCCGTCGGCGGCCCGCACCAGGTCCGCGTAGACGGCCGCCACCCGGTCCTCCAACTCCGCCGCCAGCCGCGCTGCGGAGGCCGCGTCCGGCACCGGGAACGGCAACTCGTAGGCGGCGGCCGCCGCCTGGGGGGCTCCGCCGAGGTCCCGTACGGTGCGGCTCAGGGCGTCGCGGCGGGCGCGGTGCGCGTCGTACGCGCTCTGCGCCTCGGGACGGCGGTCGGTTCCGATCCGGCCGCCGACCACGCCGTAGCCGTACACGGCGGCGTGTTCGGCCGCCAACGCGGCCTGGGTCGCGCCCAGTTCCTCGCGTGGCGCGTCGTTGCTCGTGGTCGTCGCCATCGTGGTTCTCCCTCAGTGGTGGGTGGCTGGCGTCGCTTCGCCTACGGGCGGTGGGTGGGGGCGGAGGGGCGGTTCCTGGGCACGTCCTCGGTGCGGCCGCCTCTGGCCGGTCAGTTGAGGAATACCCGGGTGTCTGCCCCCGATCCTGCGGGTGCGCCCGGGACATCCCCTCCGACCCGGCGCCGTTCGCGGCCGACCGTCAGCTCGGCGCCGGACGGTTACGCGAACGGGTTCCCCGCTGTGCGGTGCCGGGTGCGGCTGTTGTCGTCGGGTCAACGCGAACCGGGTTGGCCTTCCTGTGTCAGGAGGTAGGCGTGGGCCGCGCCGGCGGCGGCCACCGAGGCCAGGAGGCGGGCCAGTTCGGGGGGCGCGGAGAGCAGGGCCGTGGTGCGGGTGTCGGCGAGGGTGCGTTCCGCGTCGGCCAGGGAGGTGCGGGCCGCGCGTTCGTCGGTGGGCACGCGGGGGGTGCCGCCCGGCGCGGGGGAGGGGGTCTTGGGCGTGAACGCCTCGGTGTGGCGGGCGACTTCGGCACGCAGGGGGCGCAGGCGGGGGGCCAGGGCGGGGTACGCCGAGAGTGTCGCGTCGTAGCGGGCGAGGAGCGTTGCGCTGTCGTGTGCGGCCCGTTTGCGGAGGCGTTCGGCGGCCGCGGAGCGTTCGGCGGCGCGGGGGTCGGGACCGGCGTCGGCGGCGCACCCGGAGAGTAGCGCCGCACCTCCCAGGGCGGCGCCGGCCAGCAGGGTCGTTCTGCGTGTGAGCGCCACTTTCGGCACGTTGCACTTCCCGGGGTCTTCCGTAGTGATCACCGCAGGCGAGGGTATCCGTGACCGCCCACCGAATCGTCAGTACCCCGCCGGAACCGATAGGCTTTGACCCGACACGCGACCTACCCACAACAGCACACGCGGCCGAGGAGTCACCCGGATGAGCACCACCCAGAGCGAGAGGCTGCGCGGACTGCTTGAACCGCTCGTCGCCGCGCGAGACCTGGATCTGGAAGAGATCGAGGTGACACCGGCCGGCAAGAGCCGGGTGCTGAGGATCGTGGTCGATTCCGATGAGGGCGTCCAGTTGGACGAGTGCGCCGAGCTGAGCCGCGAGGCGTCGCAGGTCCTGGACGACACCGATGCCATGGGCGGCGCCCCGTACACCCTTGAGGTGTCCTCGCCGGGCGCCGACCGGCCGCTGACCGAGCCGCGGCACTACCGCCGCGCCGTCGGCCGACTGATCAAGGTCCGCCTCCACGAGGGCGGTGACCTGGTGGCGCGGATCATCGCCATGGACGACACCGGCCTGGATCTTGAGGTGCCGGGCGTCAAGGGGCGGAAGCCGACCGAGCGCCGGGTCGCGTTCGAGGAGATCGCCAAGGCGCGGATCGAGCTGGAGTTCAACCCCAAGTCCGCGCGTCCTGCGAAGCGTGAAGCCTCGCAGGACGAGAAGAACACGCAGCAGGACGAGAAGATCGACGAGAACAAGGAGGAGGCGTAGCCGTGGACATCGACATGAGTGCCCTGCGGGGTCTGGTGCGGGAGAAGGAGATCTCGTTCGACCTGCTGGTCGAGGCGATCGAGTCGGCCCTCCTCATCGCGTACCACCGCACCGAGGGCAGCCGCCGCCGGGCGCGGGTGGAGCTGAACCGCAACACCGGGCACGTGACGGTGTGGGCGAAGGAGGACCCGGAGGACCTGGAGGAGGGTGCCGAGCCGCGCGAGTTCGACGACACCCCGTCCGGCTTCGGGCGGATCGCGGCGACCACCGCCAAGCAGGTCATCCTGCAGCGGCTGCGGGACGCCGAGGAGGAGGTCACGTTCGGCGAGTACGCCGGGCGTGAGGGCGATGTCGTCACCGGCGTCGTCCAGCAGGGCAAGGACCCCAAGAACGTCCTGGTCGACATCGGTCGGCTGGAGGCCATCCTGCCGGTGCAGGAGCAGGTCCCGGGCGAGGAGTACACGCACGGCACGCGGCTGCGGTCGTACGTGGTCCGCGTCGTCAAGGGCGTCCGCGGCCCCTCGGTCACCCTGTCGCGCACGCACCCCAACCTGGTGAAGAAGCTGTTCGCCATGGAGGTGCCGGAGATCGCGGACGGGTCCGTGGAGATCGCCGCCATCGCGCGGGAGGCCGGGCACCGGACGAAGATCGCGGTGCGGTCGACGCGTTCGGGGCTGAACGCCAAGGGCGCCTGCATCGGCCCGATGGGCGGCCGGGTGCGGGCCGTGATGGCCGAGCTCAACGGCGAGAAGATCGACATCGTGGACTGGTCCGACGACCCGGCCGAGCTGGTGGCGAACGCGCTGTCGCCGGCCCGGGTCAGCAAGGTCGAGGTGGTGGACCTGAACGCGCGCTCGGCGCGGGTGACGGTCCCCGACTACCAGCTGTCGCTGGCCATCGGCAAGGAAGGACAGAACGCCCGGCTCGCGGCCCGGCTCACCGGCTGGCGGATCGACATCCGTCCGGACACCGAGCACACGGCGGCGCAGCAGGACTGAGCCCACCGGGCAGCGCTCGGGGCGGAGGCGGACGAAAAAGAGTGGTGCCGCACCGCCCCGCGGGGAATTCTTGAGCAGGGATCGGGCTTTACCCCATCGGGGTGGAGTCGCCGTGGGGAGGTAGACTTAAGCAGTGTCTGGCCGGACGCATGCCCGCGCATGCCCTGAGCGCACTTGTCTGGGGTGCCGGGAGCGAGCGGCCAAGGGCGATTTGCTGCGCATCGTGGTGATCGAGGGCGAGTGCGTCCCCGATCCTCGCGGTACGCTGCCCGGCCGGGGTGCTTATGTGCACCGGACACTGGTCTGCCTCGACCTGGCGGTTCGCCGCCGGGCGTTCCCCCGGGCCTACCGGGGCCGTGGCCCGTTCGAGACGGCGGAGTTGCGCCGGTTCATCGAAGGGGGCGCGCGTTGAGCAGCCGCGATGGCAATAAGGCACAGCAGGAAATGCACAGCGCACGGAAAACCGTGCGGTCAGGTACCTCGCGAGTCGGAAGTAGGTCGAGATTGCGATGAGCACTCGATGAGTACGCGATGAGTACGCCCATGAAGTAGCGACGGTCCGGTGGACACCCCGGACCTAGAAGGAGCGAAGTGGCTAAGGTCCGGGTTTACGAACTCGCCAAGGAGTTCGGCGTTGAGAGCAAGGTCGTCATGGCCAAGCTCCAAGAACTTGGTGAATTCGTCCGTTCGGCGTCCTCGACGATCGAGGCGCCGGTTGTTCGCAAGCTGACCGACGCTTTCCAGGCGGGCAGCGGCGGCGGCCGTTCCGCCGGCAAGCCCGCGGCGCCGCGCAAGTCGGCCCCCGCGAAGCCGTCGGCGCCCTCTCCGGCGCAGGCGGCCCGTCCGGCTGCCCCGAAGCCGGGCGCCCCCAAGCCGGGCCCTGCGGCCCCGGCCGCCCCGGAGGCACCTGCCGCCCCCGCGGCACCGGCTGCCCCCGCGGCCCCCAAGCAGCCCGCCGCCGGCCCCACCCCGGGCCCGCGGCCGGCCCCGGCCCGCCCCGCGGCGCCCAAGCCCGGCCCGGCCGCGCCCGCGCAGCCGGAGTTCCAGGCCCCGCCGTCGCCGGCGCCCGCCGCGCAGTCGGGCCCCCGCCCGGGTGCCACCCCGGGTCCGCGTCCCGGCGGCCGTCAGGGCGGCCCCGGCCAGGGTCAGCAGCGTGGCGAGCGCGCCCCGCGTCCCGGTGGTCAGGGGCAGCGTCCCGGCGGACCCCGTCCGTCCGGTCCGCGTCCGGGCAACAACCCCTTCACGTCCGGTGGTTCGACGGGCATGGCCCGTCCGCAGGCCCCGCGGCCCGGTGGCGCCCCGCGTCCCGGCCAGCCCGGCCCGCGTCCGCAGGGCGGCGGCCAGGGTGGTCCCCGTCCGCAGGGCCAGGGTGGCCCGCGTCCGACCCCCGGCTCCATGCCGCGCCCGCAGGGTGGCGCGGCCGGTGGCGCCGGCCCGCGTCCCGGCGGCGGTAACCGTCCGAACCCGGGCATGATGCCGCAGCGTCCGGCTGCCGGCCCGCGTCCGGGCCCCGGCGGCGGCGGTCGTCCCGGTGGCGCCGGTCGTCCCGGTGGCGGTGGCGGTCGTCCCGGTGGTGGCGGCGGCTTCGCCGGCCGTCCCGGTGGTGGCGGCGGCGGTCGTCCGGGCGGTGGCGGCGGTTTCGCCGGTCGTCCCGGTGGCGGCGGCCCCGGTGGTGGTGGCGGCGGCTTCGGCGGCCGTCCGGGCTTCGGCGGTCGTCCGGGTGGTCCCGGTGGCCGTGGTGGCACGCAGGGTGCGTTCGGTCGTCCCGGTGGTCCGGCGCGTCGCGGTCGTAAGTCGAAGCGGCAGCGTCGCCAGGAGTACGAGGCCATGCAGGCCCCGTCGGTGGGCGGCATCATGCTGCCGCGCGGCAACGGCCAGACCGTTCGCCTCTCGCGCGGTGCCTCGCTGACCGACTTCGCGGAGAAGATCAACGCCAACCCGGCGTCGCTGGTCCAGGTCATGCTGAACCTGGGCGAGATGGTCACCGCGACCCAGTCCGTCTCCGACGAGACGCTCCAGCTCCTCGCCGACGAGATGAACTACATCGTCGAGATCGTCAGCCCGGAGGAGGAGGACCGCGAGCTCCTGGAGTCCTTCGACATCGAGTTCGGTGAGAACGAGGGCGGCGAGGAGATGCTGGCGGCCCGTCCGCCGGTGGTGACCGTCATGGGTCACGTCGACCACGGTAAGACCCGCCTGCTGGACGCGATCCGCAAGACCAACGTGGTCGCGGGCGAGGCCGGTGGCATCACCCAGCACATCGGTGCCTACCAGGTCGCGACCGAGGTCAACGACGAAGAGCGTCGCATCACCTTCATCGACACCCCGGGTCACGAGGCGTTCACCGCCATGCGTGCCCGTGGTGCCAAGTCGACCGACATCGCGATCCTCGTGGTGGCGGCCAACGACGGCGTGATGCCGCAGACGATCGAGGCGCTGAACCACGCCAAGGCGGCCGACGTGCCGATCGTGGTCGCGGTCAACAAGATCGACGTCGAGGGTGCCGACCCGACCAAGGTGCGCGGTCAGCTCACCGAGTACGGCCTGGTGGCCGAGGAGTACGGCGGCGACACCATGTTCGTCGATATCTCCGCGCGCCAGGGCACCAACATCGAGCAGCTCCTCGAGGCCGTCGTCCTCACCGCGGACGCCGCCCTCGACCTGCGGGCCAACCCCGACCAGGACGCCCAGGGCATCGCGATCGAGGCCCACCTCGACCGCGGCCGCGGTGCCGTGGCCACCGTCCTCGTCCAGCGCGGTACCCTCCGCGTCGGCGAGACGATGGTCGTCGGCGACGCCTACGGCCGGGTCCGCGCGATGCTCGACGACAAGGGCAACCACGTCGAGGAAGCGGGTCCGTCGACCCCCGTCCTGGTCCTGGGTCTGACCAACGTCCCGGGCGCCGGCGACAACTTCCTGGTCGTCGACGAGGACCGCACGGCCCGTCAGATCGCCGAGAAGCGCGCGGCGCGCGAGCGCAACGCGGCCTTCGCCAAGCGCACGCGTCGGGTGTCCCTGGAGGACCTGGACAAGGTGCTCAAGGCCGGCGAGGTCCAGCAGCTCAACCTCATCATCAAGGGCGACGCGTCCGGTTCGGTCGAGGCCCTGGAGTCGTCGCTGCTCCAGCTCGACGTCGGCGAAGAGGTCGACATCCGGGTGCTGCACCGCGGCGTCGGTGCGGTCACGGAGTCCGACATCAACCTGGCGTCCGGCTCCGACGCGATCGTCATCGGCTTCAACGTCCGGGCCGAGGGCCGCGCGACGCAGATGGCCGAGCGCGAGGGCGTCGACGTCCGGTACTACTCGGTCATCTACCAGGCGATCGAGGAGATCGAGGCGGCCCTCAAGGGCATGCTCAAGCCGGAGTACGAGGAGGTCGAGCTCGGTACGGCGGAGATCCGCGAGGTCTTCAAGTCGTCCAAGCTGGGCAACATCGCGGGTGTTCTCATCCGCTCCGGCGAGGTCCGGCGGAACACCAAGGCCCGCCTGGTCCGCGACGGCAAGGTCATCGCGGAGAACCTCAACATCGACGGCCTGCGTCGCTTCAAGGACGACGTCACCGAGATCCGCGAAGGGTTCGAGGGCGGTATCAACCTCGGCAACTTCAACGACATCAAGGTCGACGACGTCATCGCGACCTACGAGATGCGGGAGAAGCCGCGCGCCTGACGCGCGGGTGACTTTCCGTCCGTCGCCCGGCCACCGTTCCCGGTGGTCGTGCGGCGGGCGGACCGGGGCCGGTCGGCGGGAATCTCCGTCGATCGGCCCCGGCCGTTCCGTGTACGGTTTCGCATGACACGTACGGCTCCGGCGTGCGCCGGAGCCGTGCCCTCCAAGGCCCCGCGGGTGGCTTTACCCGTCTTGCATGTACGTGGGGACACTGTCCTTCGACCTGCTTCTCGGCGACGTACGGTCGCTGAAGGAGAAGCGCTCCGTCGTCCGCCCGATCGTCGCCGAGCTGCACCGCAAATTCGCGGTGAGCGTCGCCGAGGTGGGGGACCAGGACCTGTACCGCAGGGCCACCATCGGCCTGGCGGTGGTGTCCGGGGACGCCGGACACCTGACCGACGTCATGGACCGCTGCGAGCGCCTGGTCGCCGCACGGCCCGAAGTGGAGCTGCTGTCCGTACGCCGGCGGCTGCACGGCGACGATGACTGAACCCGCGCGATCGGGCAGGTCATCGTCGGTGGAAGCACAATTGTGGAAGAAGAAGGAGACGGACCAGTGGCCGACAATGCGCGGGCGAAGAAGCTGGCGGACCTCATCCGGGAGGTGGTCGCCCAGAAGCTGCAGCGCGGTATCAAGGACCCGCGGCTCGGCACGCACGTGACCATCACCGACACCCGGGTCACCGGCGACCTGCGGGAGGCGACGGTCTTCTACACGGTCTACGGCGACGACGAGGACCGGGCCAGCGCCGCCGCCGGGTTGGAGAGCGCCAAGGGCGTGCTCCGTTCCGCGGTGGGTGCCGCGGCCGGCACCAAGTTCACGCCGACGCTGACCTTCGTCGCGGACGCGCTGCCGGAGAACGCCAAGACGATCGAGGACCTGCTCGACCGGGCGCGGGCCTCGGACGCCAAGGTGCGCGAGGCGTCCTCGGGCGCCGCGTACGCCGGTGAGGCGGACCCGTACCGCAAGCCGGGCGAGGACGAGGACGACGAGGGCGCAGCGGCAGAATGAAGCGGCAGAGCAACAAGCCGGGCGGTCTTGTCATCGTCGACAAGCCGTCCGGCTTCACTTCGCACGACGTCGTGGCGAAGATGCGCGGGATGGCCCGCACTCGCCGGGTCGGGCACGCCGGCACGTTGGACCCGATGGCGACCGGGGTGCTGGTCCTCGGCCTGGAGCGGGCGACCAAGCTGCTGGGGCACCTCGCGCTGACGGAGAAGGAGTACGTCGGCACGGTCCGGCTGGGCCAGACCACGGTCACCGACGACGCCGAGGGCGAGCTCACCGGCTCCAAGGCGGCGCACGGCCTGGCCCGCGAGGACATCGACGCGGAGGTCGCCAAGCTCAGCGGCGCGATCATGCAGGTGCCGTCCAAGGTCAGCGCCATCAAGATCGACGGCAAGCGCTCCTACAAGCGCGTGCTGGACGGCGAGGACGTGGAGATCCCGGCCCGGCCGGTCACCGTCTCCTCGTTCCTGGTGCACTCGGTGCACGAGACCGAGGCCGAGGACGGCACGCCGGTGACCGATCTGCTGGTCTCCGTCGTCTGCTCCTCGGGCACCTACATCCGGGCCCTCGCCCGCGACCTGGGCGCCGGGCTCGGCGTCGGCGGCCATCTGACGGCGCTGCGCCGGACCCGGGTCGGCCCGTACAAGCTGGACCGGGCGCGGACGCTGGAGGAGCTCCAGGCGGCCGTGGACGACCCGGAGGGCGGCGGGGTGCCGATCATGCCGCTGGGGGAGGCCGCGGCCGCGGCGTTCACCCGCTGGGACGTCGCCGAGGCGCAGAGCCGGCAACTGCTCAACGGGGCGCGGATTCCGATGCCCTCCTTCGAGGGCGACGGTCCCGTGGCGGCCTTCGGGCCGGACGGGACGTTCCTGGCGCTGGTGGAGAACCAGGGCGGGCGGGCCAAGAGCCTGGCGGTCTTCGCCTAGGGACGCCCGGCTGAGGTGGTGGAACGCGGGCCGCGTGGACGGGATGTGAACCCTCGGCCCGCGCTCCACCATCCCCCTCCTCGACTCTCTGTCCAACACACACCGGTGATTCACCCCACCGAGCAGGCGCTCGGAGTGAATCACCGGCGTGGACGGGGGCGCGTTTGCCGATCACCCTGTCGCGGCGATCACTGTCTGTCTACCGTCGTCGCCGTTGAGCACGGACAGTGACCGGTGGGGAGGATCTCGATGGTGGTGCTGGACGTTGACGGCCCGGCGTGCGGGGTGGCGGGCGAGACCGGTGGGGACGACCAACTCGGCGCGGAGTGGCGGGAGTTGGTGTGGGCGGCGACGGCTCCCGGGGCGGGCTCCGGGGGCGGGGCCGCCGGTCGGTTGAGCGGCGTGCTGCTGGGGGTGCCGGACGCCACCCCGTATCTGGGCGTGCTGCGGCTGCTCGCCGACCGGATCACCGAGCGGTCGACCGCGGCGGGGGGCTTCGCGGCCACCGGGCTGGCGGCCTTCGGGCCGGTGTTCTGGCGGTGCCTGGCGCTGGCGGCGGGGGACCGGATGGCGCTGCTGCGCCGGCTGCTGCCGGCGGACGGGCCGCGCGCGGCCCGGTCGGCCGGGGCGTCGCGGTCCTTCGCCCGGCCGCCGCGGGTCCGGGTGCACGCCGCCGACGCCGGGGCCGTCGACGAGTGGGTGGACGTGCGGGAGTGGCCCCTCGGGCCGGGCGGGGCCTCGTGTCCGGCGGGCGCAGAAGCGTTCCGCCCCGGGGGTCCGGAGCTTCCCCCCGCCCGCTTCCTGGACCTCGCGGCCGAACTGCTCAAGGCCGACCCCGAGCGGATCCAACCGCTGCTGTGCGGTTGGTTCGACGACATCCGGCCGCTGCGGGCGGCCCCCGGGGCGCCGCGCGTGATCACCGTCGCGGACGCCGCGCAGGCGCTGCTGCACACCCACCGCACCCGGGCCCTGGACGCCCTCGTCGAGACGCTGGCCGGCACCGCGCACCCCCGTGCCGCGGAGCTGCTGGACGCGCTCGCCGAGGACGAGCCGGCGGCGGTGCGGCGGGTCGAGGCGCGGCGGGGCGGCGGCCCTTCGTGGTGGGGCCGACCGCCGCTGCCCGAGCCGGTGGGGAGCGCCGCGCGCGGCGGAGGGGGTCCGGACCGCGCCGCGGGGTGGCCGATGCAACAGCGGCCAGGCCACCCTTCGCGCGAAGCCGCGCGCACGGCATGGCAGTCTTAGACCTGCGCCATGCCGAAGTGGCGCAGTGGACGGACAACAGTTCGGGCGAGGAGCGGGCAGAGTGCAGCGCTGGCGTGGCTTGGAGGACATCCCCGAGGGTTGGGGACGCAGCGTCGTCACCATCGGCTCGTACGACGGAGTGCACCGCGGCCACCAACTGATCATCGGGCGGGCGGTGGCCCGCGCCCGAGAGCTGGGCATTCCGGCCGTGGTCGTCACCTTCGACCCGCACCCGAGTGAGGTGGTCCGCCCCGGCACCCATCCGCCGCTGCTGGCGCCGCACCACCGGCGGGCCGAGCTGATGGCCGGGCTGGGCGTGGACGCGGTACTGGTGCTGCCGTTCACCAAGGAGTTCTCCCAACTGGCGCCCGCCGACTTCGTGGTGAAGGTGCTGGTCGACAAGTTGCACGCGCAACTCGTCGTGGAGGGCCCGAACTTCCGCTTCGGGCACAAGGCGAAGGGCACCGTCGAGATCCTCGCCGAGTTGGGCCGGACCTACGACTACACGGTGGAGGTCATCGACCTCGTCGAGCGCGGCAGCGCGGGCGGCGGCGTGCCGTTCTCGTCCACGCTGGTGCGCCGGCTGGTCGCCGAGGGCGACGTGGCGGGCGCGCGGGAGGTCCTGGGGCGTCCGCACCGGGTCGAGGGCGTGGTCGTCCGCGGGGCGCAGCGCGGCCGCGAACTGGGCTTCCCCACGGCCAACGTGGAGACCCTGCCGCACACCGCGATCCCGGCCGACGGCGTCTACGCGGGGCTGCTGCACGTCGAGGGCGAGGCGATGCCGGCGGCCGTCTCGGTCGGCACCAACCCGCAGTTCGACGGCAAGGTGCGCACGGTCGAGGCGTACGCCATCGACCGGGTCGGGCTCGATCTGTACGGGCTGCACGTCGCGGTGGACTTCCTCGCCTACATCCGCGGCCAGGAGAAGTTCGACACGCTGGACGCACTGCTGGAGCGGATGGCGGTGGACGTGAAGCAGGCCCGCGGGCTGATCGCGGAGTCGGGGCTGGCGTAGCGCCTCCCGCCCGCTGCGGGCGACCGACGCGAACGAAGGGGCGGGGCCCGGCATCAACTGCCGGGCCCCGCCCCTTCGTTCGCACCCGCCTACTGTGGGGGCGGCTGCTGCGTCCAGCCGCCCTGCTCCGGCAACGGCGCGTCCGGGGCGGGCTGTTGCTGCTGCCAGCCGGCGGGCGGCTGGGCCTGCGGCGGCTGTTGCCAACCGCCCTGCTGCGGCGGGTAGCCGACCGGCGGCTGACCCTGCTGCGGGGGCTGCTGCTGGGCCTGCTGGGCGTACTGCTGCTGGGCGTACGGGTCCTGCTGCTGCGCGTACGGGTCGCCGGCCATCGGCTGCTGCTGGCCCATCTGCGCCTGCGCGTACATCCCCTGGGCCTGCTGCTGGCGCGCGAAGTCCTCGGCGACCAGGGCGGAGAGGTTGAAGTACGCCTCGCGGGTCTTGGGCCGCATCATGTCGAGGTCGACCTCGGCGCCGGCGGCGAGGTGCTCGTCGAAGGGCACCACGACGACGCCGCGGCAGCGGGTCTCGAAGTGCGACACGATGTCCTCGATCTTGATCATCTTGCCGGTCTCGCGGACCCCGGAGATGACCGTGATGCCGCGCTGCACCAAGTCGGCGTAGCCGTGCGCGGAGAGCCAGTCCAGGGTGGTGCTGGCGCTGCTCGCACCGTCCACGGACGGGGTGGAGATGATGATCAACTGGTCGGCGAGGTCCAGGACTCCGCGCATCGCGCTGTAGAGGAGGCCGGTGCCCGAGTCGGTGAGGATGACCGGGTACTGCTTGCCGAGGATGTCGATCGCGCGGCGGTAGTCCTCGTCGTTGAAGGTCGTCGAGACGGCCGGGTCGACGTCGTTGGCGAGGATCTCCAGGCCCGAGGGGGCCTGCGAGGTGAACCGGCGGATGTCCATGTAGCTGTGCAGGTGCGGGATGGCCTGCACGAGGTCACGGATGGTGGCGCCGGTCTCGCGGCGGACCCGGCGGCCGAGGGTGCCGGCGTCCGGGTTGGCGTCGATCGCCAGGATCTTGTCCTGGCGTTCGGAGGCGAGGGTGGCGCCGAGCGCGGTGGTGGTCGTGGTCTTGCCGACGCCGCCCTTGAGGCTGATGACCGCGATCCGGTAGCAGGAGAGCACCGGCGTGCGGATCAGCTCCAGCTTGCGCTGCCGCTCCTCCATCTCCTTCTTCGCGCCCAGCTTGAACTTGGACGGCTGGGCGTTGGCGCCCGGCTTGCGCTTCTTGGGCTGGTTGCGCAGCAGGCGGTCGGAGGTCAGCTCGACGGCGGCGCTGTAGCCGAGCGGGGCGCCGGGGGTGGCTCGCTGCGGCTGCTGCTGGCCCGGCTGGGAGTACTGGGCGTAGTTGGCCGCGGCGTTAGGGTCGCCGAACTGCTGGCCCGGAAGCTGCTGTTGCTGCCCCGGCTGGGCCTGCTGGGCCTGCTGGGCCTGTTGGGGGTAGCCCTGCTGCTGGGGGTGCTGCCCCGGCTGGGGCTGCTGTTGGGGGTAGCCCTGCTGCGGGTAGCCGTAAGCGGGCTGCGGCGCCTGGGGGTTGGGCTGCTGCGGGGCCTGCTGGGGCTGCTGTTGGGCCTGTTGGGGATAGCCGTAGGCGGGCTGCGGGTAGCCGTATCCGCTCTGTTGCTGGGGCTGTTGGGGCTGCTGCGGGTAGCCGTGCTGCTGGGGGTGCTGCGGATGCTGCTGGGGGTAGCCCTGCTGCGGCTGGGCCTGCGGGTGGGTCTGCTGCTGCGGGGCGGCCGGCGGCTGCTGACCGGCCTGCTGCTGCGCCATCCTCGGGTCGGCGGGCTGGAACTCCGGCGGCAGCGGCGGCAGTCCACCCTGCGCGGGGGCGCCCTGGGCGGGCACGCCCGGCTGCTGGCCCTCGGCGCCGGCCCAGGGCGCGCCCTGCGGCGGCATGCCCTGCGGCGCCCCCTGCTGCGGAGGCATCCCCTGGGGGGCGACGCCCTGTTGCGGCACACCCTGGGCGGGGGTGCCCTGCGGGGGCGTGCCCTGCTGCGGCTGCTGGGGCTGCGGTGCCTGGGGGTTGGGCTGCTGCGGGGCCTGCGGCGCCTGCGGGGCGGGCTGTTGGGCCTGCGGCGGCTGGCCCTGGACGGGCTGTGCGGGCGGTGTGGGTGCCGCGGCGGACGGGGCGGAGGTCTCCGGCCCCGGAGCCGGCGCGGGCTGTCCAGCGGGGCCTGTGGAGCCGTCCGCGGGGATGGCGGGCGCGGCCTCCGGCTGCGGCGCCGCGGCGGACTGCGGCTCGGGCGCCGGCTCCGCGTCATCGTCGTCGCCCCAGAGGTCGGCGGAGGGGTCCGGGCCGTTGCCGGAACGGATGTTGCCGCTCTCGTCGGAGTCCGTGGTCGGGACGGTCCCGGAGGCACTGGGGGGCGTCGACCCGTCAGCCGGGGCGCCGGCGTTGGTCCCGTCCTGCGGGCGCAGCGTCGGGAAACCGGGGGCCGCGGCCGGGCCGGGTGCGCCCTGCTGCGGGACGCCGGGGCCGCCCTGCGCGGGGCCGGACAACGGTTGGCCGGTCGGCGGCGGGCCCGCGGTCGGGGCGCCGGCGGCCGGCGCCCCGGAGGGGGCCGCACCGCCCGCGCCGCCGCTGGTGTCGTTGCTGCCGTACCAGGCCGGAGCCGCGAAATCGATCTTGAACTCGCCGGTCAGGTCGAACTCGGACTGGTCGTCGTCAGGATCGTTCCCGTCCGGGCGGAAAGCCTCCTGGTCCTTCACTGTGCCTCCTGGTCTACTGCAACGCACCTGAACGGCAGGACCGGATACAGGCGGATCGATCGGATATCACGGAAGTCGGAGCACGCCACCCGGGGTTGCGCCACCACTGCTCAACTCTCCATCCCCGTATCGACTGCCGTCGTGCACTGCCGAGGTGATGTGCTCGTGCGGCTCACCCCACAGCCTAATCAACAGTCGGCCCATAACGGCAGTCGATGCCATGTCGTCTTCAAGCCCGGTCGGCACGAGCGACGGGCGCACCCCGCTGGATGCGCCCGTCGCTCCTGCCCGGCGGCCGGCCCCGCGGCCGGCGCACGGGGCGCCCGCGGACAATCGGCCGGCGTGCGGGGTCAGTCCATGCGGCGCGGGCCGCCCAGCAGGTTGGTCTCCGCCTCCGTCGGCTGGGTCATGACGAACTGGTGGCCACCGTCCCGCCGGCACCACAGCATGGCGTTGTCGCTGAGCGTCGGCAGCACCGCGCCGACGTTCTCCGGAAGCCGCATGATCCGCGTCACAACTTCCGCCTCCTCGGGCGACAGCCGCTGGAGGCCGACCAGGTCCACCCGGCTGAGCATCTGCGGCGAGCGCGGCCCGAGGAACGGCAGCACCGTCAGCACGGTCTGCCAGGGGCTCGGCGCGAGTTGGTTGCGCGGGGGGCGCGCGCCCATGTCGCGGACGACCAGCACGGGGCTGGAAACCGACGGCCCCTGTGGGGCGATCTGGCGCACGTCGAAGACCGAGACGCACTGCTGGCCGCCGCCGGCGGCCTGCGCCATCTGCCCCCAGGCCGGCGGGCGGGCGGTCTCCACCGCGACCCGGGCGCCGGTGGCGACCGTGCGCAGCGCCAGCACCTGTGCCATCCACATGCTGCCGACCAGGACGACCTCCATCGGCGCCGGGCGCAGCAGGCTCAGCACGGCGGGCTGGTTCTGCGGGTCGATGCCGATGATGACGCCGTCGTCGCCGACCGGCAGGGTCAGCGCGGCCAGCGACTCGGCCGTCAGCACGTGCGGGTTGCGCCGCGGGCCGCGCAGCCCGTAACCGGGCCGCGGGGTCGGCCTGTTGGGGCCGGACTGCTCCTCGTCCGGGCGCGGCTGGTGCGAGAGCCGGCCGCCGGAGACGCCCTGGTTCGTCGGGTTGCGCCAGCCGTCGCTGGTGACGTTGACGCGGGGCTGGTACGTGGGAGTGCCCATCAGCGGGTACCTCCGAGGGGAAGCGTGGCCAGCAGGCCGGGCAGTTGCTCGCGGTCGAGCCGGACCAGTCCGACCTTGACCGAGCCGGAGCGGCGCTCCAACTCGTCCTGCGCGGCGAAGAGTTCGTTGTCGCTGCGGGTCGACAGCCGGACGTAGCCGGAGATCGCCGGCATCCGGCCGCCGCCGTGCGTGGCGGTCAGCGCGAAGGTGCTCGCCATCGCGCGGGTGCTGGTCAGCAACTGGGTGATGGCGACCAACGGGGCGCCGCCGCGGCCCAGTTGGGGCCACCGGCCGATCCAGTAGGTGGAGTGCCAGCGGTCGTCGCAGCGCAGCGCGCGGGTGGTCTCCTGGGTGCGGCGGGCGGCCCGGCCGTCCCGGCCCATCGCGCCGTTCGCGGCCCGCGGGCTGACGCACACCGCGGTGCCGACCGCGGCCACCACCTCGCGCTCGTCGAGCACCTTGGCGCGCACGCCGCGCGCGGTGAGCCGGCTGACGAGCTGGTCGGCGGCGCGGAGCAGGGAGCGCTGGGCGCCGCCCATGCCGCCGCCGCGGGCCTCGATCGCCTCCGCGCACAGCTCCGGGTCCAACTTCAGGGCGATCCAGGTGAGTTGGACGGCGGGGGTCTGGGACTGGGCCTGGAGCGGCGCGTAGGAGCGCGCGGCGACGGCCTGTTCGGGCAGGTGCGGCGCCGGGGCGGGCTGGGTGTACTGGACGAACTGCACCGACTCCAGGTGGATGTCCTCGACGTCCAGCGCGGTGTGCAGCAGCTCCAACGGCACCATGTGGCTGCCGCGTTGCGGGCGCAGCGGTTCGTCGCGGGCGTCGACCTGGACGAGCGCGGTCAGGAACGTTCCGTCGCCGACGAAGCCCACCGCGCGCTGCTCGTTGTCGGTGTATTCGTAGGTGCGCAGCGCCGGATCGCACTCCACCACCGGGGCGAAGGCGGGGTCCACGCCCTGGGTGGCGGTGAGGTTCTGGCCCGTCTGCTTGCCGCGGCGGTTCATCGCGCGCACGGTGATGATCCACTCGGGGAGCGGGATCCGGCGGCGCCGGCCGAGCGCGAAGATGACCAGGATGACCGCCACCACCGCGGCCACGCTCAGGACGACCGGATTGTGCGCCGCGAGGCCCACCAGCACCAGTGCGGCGGCGAGTTCGATGATGGCCAACTGTTGGACGCGGACGCCGCCGATGGTTCCGGCCTGCTGGCGCAGTCGGGGCGACACCGGTCCGGACGCGCCCCGACCGTCGCCCTCCCCGCTGCCCGGAGCTGTACCGTTTTGGCCCTCGTTTTCCGCGTACTGCGGTGCAGCGGAAGGCTGTTGCTGCTGTTGCCGCCCGTTGCGGCGTCGAGCCCTGGTGGCGCTGGACATCCCCCGGCCTGCTCCTCTACTGGTGGTGGTGCCTAATGCGTATCGGCCGCCGCTCGGACTGGTGCGTCGGAAGGTGACACCCGTACGGTACGGCTCGATCGATACACGGCATAGTAGAGGGCGCTACGGCGTGAGTGCCGGGGGCGGTCGATGTGGATCCAACAGGCGGGGAGAGAAAGCGACAATGGCATCACGTCGGGACGAGCTGAATGCATATTCGTTCGCGCGAAAGCGCACGAATGCGGCATTCCTGAAGCCGCTGCCGAACGGCTCGATCGAGAGCGCGCCCAAGCCCCTGAAGGCTGTGTTGCCCAGCGTGGTGATGGGGGTCGTGATGCTCGTGGGGTTCGGCGCGTGGGGGATTATCAGCCCCGTCGCACCCCAGGGTTGGGATCAGGTGGGCGGAAATGTCCTCGTCGGGGATAAATCCACCACGCGCTATGTCGTGCTGCCGAGCGAGGACGGCAACAAAAAGCAGAATCTGCTGCATCCCGTTCTGAATCTGGCCTCCGCCAGGCTCCTTGTCGACCCGAGCAAGTTTCAGGTCGTCAAGGTCAAGGAAGAGGAACTGGACAGCGGAAAGGTGCCGCGCGGCGCGGCGATCGGCATTCCCTACGCCCCGGACCGACTGCCCACCGCGGACGACGTGGACAAGCCCAAGACATGGGCGGTGTGCGACCGCCCCGGCAGCGGCACCAACAACAAGTCGCAGCAGGCGGTGTTCGTCCTCGCCGGCAAGGACCTGGACAAGATCGGCAACCCCAAGAAGGGCAAGCTGGACCTCCACCAGGCGCTGTACGTCGAGGACCCGGACGGCGTGAAGTGGCTGGTCGACCAGAACGGCTTCGCGTTCCAGATGATCGCCGACGAGACGCAGGCCATCATGGAGGCCAAGGCGAACGTCAAGCACGTCGACACCGAGGCCGACCGCGGGCTGCGCCGGATCATCTTCGGTTCCCAGGCCGAACCGCAGAAGGTCTCGGCGGAGTTCATGAACACGCTCATCAAGAGCCCGTACCCGATCAGCATGCCGAAGGTGGACGGCGCCGGTGAGCCGGTCTCCAACTCGGCGATCCCCGCGGAGGCGCGGAAGGTCGGCTCGATCGTCCAGGTCGGCGACGGCGTGAAGTACGTGGTCCTCAAGGACGGCGTCCAGCAGGTCACCAACTTCGTGGCCAACCTCCTGGAGCAGGGCCCCAACGGCGAGAAGGTGACCGGCTCCGCGGGCAAGGCGCTCCAGCCGGTGGTCGCCGCCACCGGCAGCGTGAGCCCCAAGACGGACTCCACCGGCCACGCGGTCACCTTCTACGGCAAGATCCTGGGTACGGACCTGGACAACCCGTGGCCCAAGGAGACGGTCACCGCGGCCAACGACTTCGCGCACGGCTCCCAGACCGGCGGGATGACCGCCCCCACCCAGGACGGCGTCTCGTGCAGCGTCTACAAGGGGACCAACAGCAAGTACCCGGGCGTCGACAAGCTGGGCTTCCCCAACGGCATCCCGGACATGAGCACTTGGGTCGGCAAGGACTACCCGGCCAAGATCGCCCCCGGTGCCTCCGCGTACGTCACCCCCGGCAGCGGCCTGCTCTACCAGCAGGTGGCCACCCCCAAGGCGACCTCCGGCAGCCTCTTCCTGGTCACCGACACCGGCCTGCGCTACTCGGTCCCGCGCAACAACGACTCCGCCAACAAGGCCGGTAGCGACAAGCAGGAGCAGGACCAGGCGCAGATCCACCTCGGCTACAAGGACGCGCACCCGCCGCTCCTCCCGGAGGCGTGGTCCAAGCTGCTCTCCGCCGGCCCGTCCCTGGACGTCAACAGCGCCAAGCAGCCGCAGGCGTCCTGACCCCACGACCTCACCGAGCGGCCATCCTCGGCCACTCCGGCGCGCTCTGAGGCCGCGCCCGGTTCCCGTTCGCGGAGCCGGGCGCGGCCTCACCCGTCACGGGGCTCCCGATCCTCGCGGTGACGTACTCAAATCCCTTGCCTCACAGGGGAGTCGGCGATTCCGCGTCTCCTCCGGAACCGCTCCATCTCGCCTCCACCTCTCCCCGGAACCTTCACTACCGCTTGCCGGAAACAACCCCATCTGTCCGTTTCCCCTGAACGGCGTTTTCTCGACGCCCAGTTGACATTGTTGTGATCCCGTCACAACGGCCGTACCCCTGTTGGGAACAGGCGTGTGGAGTAGGTAATGTGGCAGGGGGCGTCAGCAGGAGATGCCACCCGCGCACTGCCCTCGCCGGCGCCGCGCGGCCGACGTACGAGTCTCATGGGGGACGTTGACCATGGCTGGTCAGTTCACAACCACTCACGAGGAGATGGTCGCGTTCAGCGGCAAAATCGACTCGGTGAACCAGGCGATCAAGGGCGAGATCCAGCGTCTGCAGCAGGTCGTCGACACCATCACCTCGGGCTGGAAGGGCCAGGCGGCCTCCTCCTACC
Source organism: Streptomyces sp. NPDC090442 (assembly GCF_044769405.1). Taxonomy (NCBI): domain Bacteria; kingdom Bacillati; phylum Actinomycetota; class Actinomycetes; order Kitasatosporales; family Streptomycetaceae; genus Streptomyces; species Streptomyces sp. NPDC090442. The sequence goes on along the minus strand of NZ_JBIVXW010000011.1, from coordinate 9,930 downwards.
ACCAGCTTCAGTCGCAGGTGAACGAGGACGCCAACCGCATCAACCAGCTTCTGGCCGAGATCAAGGAAGCGATCGACCAGACCACGGGCAACTACAGCTCCTCCGAAGAAGAGCAGGCTCAGTCGATTTCGCACGTCACCGCCCAGGCTTCCCCGTTCGGATGATGGGGCCGCGCCGCTGACCCCGGCGCACTCGCCCGCCCGCCGTGGTCCAGGCCCACCGGTCAGTGCCGGTGTGCGGCCTCGCCACGGCTGAAGTGAATCGACTAGTCAGCAACAACTCCTGAGGAGACCCCATGTCCGGCCAGATCCTCGTCAATTTCCAGACGATCAGCCAGGCAAGTTCCGACGTGCGCAACACCGCGAACAACATCCGCCAGCAGCTCGACGACCTTGAGTCGGGCGTCAAGCGGATCGCGTCGAGCTGGGAAGGTGCCGCGCAGGAGGGCTACCAGGCCCGCCAGCGCGAGTGGGACCAGCGCGCCGCGCACCTCCAGCAGACGCTGGAGGCCATCGCCAAGGCTCTCGACACCGCCGCGCAGAACTACCAGAGCACCGAGAGCAAGAACGCCAGCATCTGGGGCGGCTGACCCTCGCCCCGCGCGAGGACGCACAGCACGGACGGCACATGGCTGAGCAGCCCCCAACGGCTCGCACAGTGGTCAAAGAGGGCGAGCGCGCTGCACCAGTGCGCTCGCCCTTCGGCCGTCCCTACCCCCAACTACCCGTCCCCGCACCCCTGTTCGTTCCCACCACCCCTCGCCCCGTCCCATCCCCACCCACCTAGGGAGAGCAGACAACCCGTGGGATCTCGCGCCATTGGTCTACGAGCCGGGCACCGCCGCCGCGCGACGGGCGCACTGGTCACCGCGGCCTGCGTCGCCGGCCTCTCGTGCGTCGCCGCCCCGCCGGCAGTCGCGGACGACGGGAACGTCCCGCTGCAGAGCGGCGAGTGCAAGTTCGGCACCAGCGACATCAAAGAGACCCCCTGGTCCCTGCAGCGCCTGATCAACAGTCAGATGTGGGCGGGCGGCAACAAGGGCGGGGGCATCCGGGTCGCCGTCATCGACACCGGCATCGACGCGGGCAACAAGCAGCTCCAGGACGCCATCGAGGGTCCCGGCAAGACCTACGTCAAGGACGGCAAGGCGACCCAGGACAAGGTCGGGCACGGCACCAAGGTCGCCGGCATCATCGCCGCCCGCCCCCGCGTGGGCTCCGGCTTCTACGGCCTGGCCCCCGAGGCCAAGGTCCTCCCGTTCCAGCAGACCAGCGACGAGCAGGCGGGCACCGCCGACACCCTCGCCACGGCCATCGACGACGCGGTGGCGGCCAAGGTCGACATCATCAACATCTCGCAGGGAACGGCGGCCAGCGAGTCCCTGCTGCCCAAGCTCAAGGCCGCGGTCAAGAAGGCCCAGGACGCCGGCATCCTGATCGTCGCCTCGGCCGGCAACAGCGGCGCCAGCGGTGCGGAGAAGAACATCTACCCCGCCGCGTTCAGCGAGGAGTTCGACAACGTCATGGCCGTTGCGGCCTCCGACCGCAACAACGAGCGCGCGCCCTTCTCCCAGCCCGGTTCCTTCGTCGGCATCGCCGCTCCCGGCGTCGACATGGTCTCCACCGTCCCGCTCGGCGGCAACTGCGTCGACCAAGGCACCAGCTTCTCCGCTCCGTATGCCACCGGCGCCGCCGTGCTCCTGATGGCCAAGCACAAGAGCGACAACGAGAAGTGGGGGCCGCAGCAGATCATCTGGCACCTGGAGCAGACCGCCGACCGGGTCCGCAGGGGCCGGGACAACAACATCGGCTGGGGCGTGATCAATCCGATGGCCGCCCTGAACGACGACACCCGGCCCACCGGCGCGCCCACCCCCGACAAGTTCAAGGGTGTGGCCGACGGTTCCAATATCCTGCCGGCCGTCGCCACCCTCGGAGAAACCACCGAGCAGCGGCGCGCCCGCATCGCCATCTTCATCGTCGGCGGCGGACTTCTTGCCGTCGCCGCGGTCGTGGGCTCCTCGGTCGCCCTACGCGACTGGCGCCGCAAGACCGGACTGACATCACACGGGGAGGCCGAGCATGGCTAAAGAGGAATACGGCGTTGATCTGGACGCCCTCGATCAACTGGTCAAGGAGCTCAACCAGATCCTGAAGGACATGGGCGGTCCGAACAACAGGGCCAAGAACCAGACGTATCTGCCGCCCAAGGCCCTGGGGAACTCGTTCGGTGAGCAGAACGACCTGCACAAGGCGCACACCGAAATGCAGCAGTACATCCAGGAACAGATCGTCAAGAAGATCACGGATCTGATCGACGAGTTCGGTCAGAAGTCCAAGAAGACGAAGGAAGCCTACGACGACGCCGAGCAGCGCAACAAGATTCACCATTGATAACTGCGGTGACGGCGTTGACGGTTAGGTGAAGGAGAAGGGGGCCGAGGGGTGAGCGGAGACACGGGCGGCGTGCCCACGGATCGGTACGTGGACACCAGGTTCTACACCAAGTTCAATCTGAACGATCTCAATGGACTGAAGAAGATGCTGGACGGTGCCAGCGTCCAGACGGTCCGGGACGTGGCGAACAACTGGCAGGGCCTGCACGACGACCTGGTCGGCGAGGACGGCCAGGGCGGAATCCAGAAGCGGTTCACCGACGCGGTGAACAAGGTGATGCAGTCCTGGCACGGCGAAGCGGCCAACCGCTTCCAGAAGAAGGCCCAGGACATCGTCGAAAACTTCCAGAACGGCGCGCCGTTCGCCGTTCACACGGCGAAGATCATGGGCGCGACGGCCGACGACCTCCAGAAGGCCATCGACAAGGTCGTTCCGGTCGACGACGGTTGGAACTGGGGCGATGACGTCTGGGGCGAGATGCCCTGGTCGGACCAGATCGACGACGACGATCTGAACAACGCGCTGAAGTCCGGCGCCAGCACCGGCGGCATCCTCGACGCGAACAAGGACAACCTGTCGGGCCACCAGAAGAAGCGCCTTGAGGCCGCGGTGGCGATGGAGACCCTGGGCACGTCTTATCGGGCGCGGGCTACGGGGTTGCAGAAGCCGGGGGCCGTACCAGGGCAGGGTGGGTACGACGACAGGCACAACGAACACTCCGACCAGAAGGACCTGGGCGGTATGCCCATGCCCATGCCCACAGGTGGCGGGCTAGGTGGCGGTGGTGGCGGAGGAGGCGGTGGCCTCAAGATCCCCACTCGGGGTATGAAGTCCGCTCCCAAGATGCCCGAGACGCCCAAGATGCCGGACCAGCAGGGCATTAGTGGTGGGCTGGGTTCGATGAAGCCCCACACGCCCGATGTGAAGACCGGTCTGGACGGCCTCGGCGGCACCGGCGTCAAGATCCCCAACGCAGGTGGCCCCGGCCCTGGCATGGGCGGTGGCCCTGGCGGTGGAAACATCCACATGCCCAGTGGCGGTGGCCCCGGCGGTATGCCGGGCATTCCCGGCGGCGGTCTGCCCGGTGGCGCCATTCCCCGCGGCATGGGTGGCGTGAAGAGCGGGCCCGGCGGCACGGGTGGCGTGAAGGGTGGTCCCAGTGGCCCTGGGGGTCCGGGTGGTGCGAAGGGCGGTCCCGGCGGCGTGAAGGGCGGCCCCGGCGGCACCGGGACACCGGGAGCCACCGGAGCCCGCGCCGGTCGTCCGGGCATGCCGGGAGGCATGGGCGGTGCGCACGCCGGAGGTGGAAAGGGCGCGGGTGGCCGTGGCGGAGGTGCGGCTGGCGGCGCCGGCGGCGCTCAGGCACGGCTGAAGGGCGGGATCGTCGGCTCGACCGGCGGCAAGGCCAGCGGTGGCGGAGCTCAGGGAGGTTCGGGCCTGCACCGTAGCCGCGGTGGCGCTGCGGCCGGGACCAACTCCGGCAGTGGCGGACGTCGTCCGACGGGCATGATGGGCGGCGCCCATGGTGCCCACGGTGGCAAGGGGAAGGGCGAGGGCCAGAACGGGAACCGCCCCGACTACCTTGTGGAGGACGAGGAGACCTGGACGCCGGAGCGTAATGTGGCTCCCCGGGTCATCGAGTAGGAACGGCCGGGCAAGCAATCGGCAGACATGCTTGGGGCCCGCAGCTCTCGGGCTGCGGGCCCCAGTTCTGTGAGGAAGGTGTAATGGCATGAGCTTCACGCGGACGCTGCGTGCGGTGGGCGGCGCGGTAGTGGCGGGGGCGCTGCTCTTTGGCACCGCGCCGATTGCTTCGGCAGACCAAATTAGAAACGAACAGTGGCCGTTGCAAAAGTTCGACGCTGAGTCGATCTGGAAGGTTTCAACGGGCAAGGGTGTTACCGTCGCTGTTCTTGACAGCCCGGTGGACGGAAGCCACGCGGACCTCACGGGCAATGTCCTGCCGGGTAAGAACTTCATCACCGGCAGTGGTTCCGCGGACCAGGGAACTGGCAACGGTGCGGACCACGGCACGGCGATGGCATCCATCATCGCTGGTCATGGACACGGTGCGGGTGGAGCCGACGGCGTCAAGGGGCTTGCACCCGACGCAAAAATCTTGCCCGTAGCCGTTCCTGGCACAAGCCATGACCAGTCTGGCGCCGTGCAAGACATGCATCTCGCCCAGGCGCTGAGGTATGCCGTCGATCAAGGCGCCAAAGTGGTGAACATGTCGTTCGGCACTGGTGAAGTGAGCATTTCTCCGGAAGAACAACAGGCTGTTGACTATGCGCGTAAGCATGACGTGCTTCTAGTTGCAGCTTCAGGTAACGATGGCATCGGTACTCCCGCAGTCCCAGCAGGGGCGCCAGGCGTTCTTGCAGTGGGGGCAGTGGACAACAACGGAGAGATCTGGAAGAAGTCAAACTTCGGATCTCACCTCAAGTTGACTGCCCCGGGTGTGAACATCAGGTCCGCGAGTTCCATTGTGGACATCCACGGCAAATACCGCCTGGCCGACGGTACGTCTGACTCCACCGCCTACGTCTCCGGCGCCGCCGCCCTTCTCCGAGCCAAGTTCCCTGATCTGACTGCTGGTCAGATCGCGAACCGCCTCATCAAGACGGCCAGCCTCCCGGCCGACCAGCAGGGCATCTCGCTGCCGGACCAGCACTACGGCTACGGCTCGATCAACCCGCTCAGCGCCCTGACCAAGGACGTTCCCGCCGGCTCCAAGGACGGCCCGTTCCCCGCGTTGAGCGGCGGCTCCTCTGGCCCGTCTTCCGACCCCAGCAGCGCGGCCGGCGACACCGGCGGCGGCGTGAAGATCGCGAGCCACAAGGGCCTGAGTGCGCCCTTCCTGATTCTCATCGCCGTCGTCGTGCTGGTCATCCTGGCCATCGTCCTCGTCGTGGTGCTGGTGGCCAAGAAGAACCGTCGTAACGGTCCGCCTCCCGGTGGCCCGGGTGGCTTCGGCGGTCCCGGTGGGTCCAGCGGCTACATGCCGAACCAGCAGATGCCGTACCAGCAGCAGCCTGGTGCGCCTGGCTCCTACCCGCAGGGCCCGCCCACGCAGCCGCCCGGCCACTAAGGCTCAGAGGTAGCGCAAGCGAGGAGTAGCGGAAATGGATTGGGGTCCGCGGCCTTCGGGCCGCGGACCCCAATGCGTATGCGAGAGCGGCGCGTTCAGTAAAGCGCCGCAGCTTTGCTCAAGTCGTTTCCGCTATGGCGAAGTTGACGAACGCAGCCCAGGCGGCGGGGCGTACGGCCAGCGCCGACCGCGTCACGTCCTTCGAGTCGCGAATGCGTACGGTGGTGGTGTCCGTAGCGACCTCGATGCATTCACCGCCTTCTTCGCTGCTGTAGCTGCTCTTGAACCATGACAACTCGTATGAGTCTTGCACGGTGGTGTCGACGTTCATGTCGCTTTCAGCACCTTCTCGATGTAGGTCAGTGATTCGCTGGGCGTGAGGGCCTGAGCGCGAAGGATCCCGTACTTGTTCTCAAGAGCCCGGACCGAACGTCGGTCTGTGCGGAGGCGGCTCACGTTCTGCACCTCCACGTACGCGATCCTGTGCCCCTCCTTGGTCTCGATCAAAGTGAACGGGCCGGCCAACCCCGAGTTCTCTTCTCGGCTTAGCGGCATGACTTGGATCTCGACAGTGCTCTTCTGGCCGACGAGCAGGATCTGCTCCAACTGGCCGCGGAGCACCTCCCGTCCACCGATGGGGCGCAGCAGCACAGACTCGTCGATCACGAAGCTGAACAGAGGCGCCGGGCGACAGACGAAGATCTCCTGCCGGGCCAGGCGTCCCGCCACACGCTGTTCGAGGATGCCCGCGTCCAGGGGCGGCCGCATCATCCCGAATACCGCCCGTGCGTACTACTCCGTCTGCAAAAGCCCGGGCACGGCCTGCGTCGCGTACACATGCAACTCGACCGCTTGGCTCTCCAACCGCGCCGCATCCCGGAAGAACGCCGGATAGCGGGCCCGTGCCACCTCCTCCTTCATTTCCACGAGGACGCCGCGGGCGTCCAGTACCTCTTCCGCCTCGTCGATGAACTCGGGTGGCGGGATGCGCCGTCCCTGCTCGTAAGAGGCGATGGTGGAGGGGGAGTAACCCATCCGCGCGCCGAATTCGGTGCGTTCCATGCCCGCCCATTCCCGCAGGCGCTTGAGCTGGCGTCCGAATACCCGCAGGATGCCCGACTCGGGCTCGTGCTCCGCCTGTTCTTCGTCGTCCGTCTGCCGGCCGCCGTTGTCCATGTCCGTTGCCTTCCCGGGGCTGACTGCCGCCGCGTACCCGCGCCTCCCGGTACGTACAACGCACCGTGGTCAGCGCATCACTCCTCGTCAAAGGTATGTCCGTGACGGGAGGGTTGGGCCCATGAACAGCACAGTCCGCTCTTCCGGGGTATCTTCCCGAATCCGCGAAACCCACGCCGGGGTGGGCGAGTTCGCGATGCGCTTCACCTCCACGCCGCGCCGACCGCTTGCGGAGTGTGAGCACGGGCTACTGATCGTGGCGTACCTCGGGGCCAGTTGGGCGTGACCCTGCGGGGCGGCCCAGGTAAGGCCGTCTGGGCGGAGTACGTCACGGCTGTGGGTGCGGTCGAGTGCGGTTCAGTAACCTGCACCGGGGCGGCTGACGGCAACCCGGCGTCGTTTGCGTCACGTACCCCTCTGACCGGACGCGTTGGCCAGAGGGGCAAAGTGTGAGCTCGGGGCATCGCCCGCCTCGAATCCCCCACCGCGCCGCCCCCGTTGGGGCAGGCTGCCTGGATGCGGTCAGCCGAAGGGGTTGTCAGGGGAATCGGGCCCGGTGGGCGTCATCAGTGCAAGGCGTGGGTCTTTCGGTGTGACGGGGCCGGCATCGGGCGCAGGGGCCGACACCTGTTCCTGCTTGACGCCGGGGGGAAGGAAGCAGGGGGTGTTCACCGAGAAGACGAGTGCGTCGCGTCGTCCGTAAGAGTCCACGGAGATAAAGAAGTTGTCGCTTCCGCCCCGTGCGTCCATGAGCGCTTGCGAGGGCTCCGCGCGGTAGCCGAGGATCTTGTACCCCTCCGCTTCGAGCTTCTTGCGCATGGGTTGAAGAGCCTTTCCATGCTCCGCCCCAGGAAGCTGAACACGCACGGAGTAGGTTAGGTCGAAACGCCCATCATTGGCACGTTCGTGGTTCTTGCCGAAGCAGTCGCGGAACTCCTTGTGCACGGTATCGTCGTCGACCTGCAACCGGTACTGGCCGGCCAGTGAGTCGATCAGTTCACGGGCCGAGCGTTCGGCTCCGTCCTCGCTCTTGACGGGCAGCGGATCGTTCTTCCCAGAGCCGGTCATGCATCCTCCAGATGCGAGCAGGGCGACGAGTGTGAGAATGCTGAAACGGCCGGCACGCCGGCTTTGGCCGGTCACCACTTGGGCCCACTCTCTCCGGGCGGGTTGTACTGCGGAGGCACGCGGTACTCCCCTGGGCGGGGAGGCATTCCGGCGATAATGCGTCCCTGGTTGGCCAGGCTTTCGCTGCCCTTGTCCCAATAGCCGCCGTGGCCTTCGGTGTCCACGTTGAAAATCTTGCCCCCGAAGTCCTGCTCTGCGGGATTTTCTCCCAGCGTTTTGTTCGATGCGACGGTGGAGACGATGTCGTCCGGCGCCCAGCCGGCCCAGACGTGGTTCGGGTCCATCTGCAGGTCCTTGGCATGATCCACCGTCATACCCGGGCTGCCGACCACGACGACGTCGTCGGCGTCGATGCCGTTGCTGTGGGCCGCCGCGTCGCCTACCACGGTTGAGCCGTAGCTGTGCCCGAGCACGGTCATGTGGGCGCGCTCGCCGGTGTGCGATTCACGCAAACCGTGGGTGAAGCTCCTTAGGTCGCCGGCGGCGGCATCGGCGCGGCCGGTCGTAGCCATGCTGCCGTCGACCTCAGGGGCGTCGTACCCAAGCCACGAGACCACCGCGGTGCTCTCGCCGCCGCCCTTGTCCTGAGCTGCCTGCTGGAGCCGGTCCACGCGATCGATTTGATCGTCGACGTTGGTCAAGTCATTGTCGGTGCCGGGAACTTGTACGGCAACGTTGCGCGCGGTGTCCGGATTTCCTTGGGACACCACAGCCCGCCCGTCGCGGGCCTTCGTGTCGATCCCCAGCACATACAGCCTTTTGTTCTCGTCATTACTGCCGTCGGATTTGCCGAGCGAGTCCTTCAGTTTCTGCAATCCCTCGTACTGCCGTTGGTCGCGGATGCCCAGTTCGCCGTTCTGCTTCTTCATCTCGTACTCCGCGAGCTGGAGGTCCACCACCTTGCGGTTCGCCTCGTCACGGTCGGTGCTGGGGATGCCGTCGAGCCAACCGATCTTCTCGGGGTAGGCGTCGAGGTACTCCTGCCGCTCCTGCTCGGATAGCCCCGACCACCACTTGGCGTTCTCCTTCGGGTCCTTCTTCGAGGGGATGGCGTCCTCATCGAGGTGGGCGAATTCCGCGGCCTTCCGGGCGCCTTCTTCGGCCTTCGACGCGCCGTAGTCCTTGTCGAGGTTGAACGCGTCGATTTGCTGAAGGAGTTGCATGCCCTCCCAGGAAGCGGTACCGGCTGCGTCGAGGCAGTACTGGATGTCGTTCTGGTAGCCCTCCAGTTTGGCGATGCGCAGCTGATGTTCTTCCTGCGCCTCGGTGTCCGCGTTGCCGGTGGGGCAGGAGGTACTGCGGTCTGTCACATTGCCGTGGTCGTCGACGGCGTACCCGTCGAGTTCCGCGGTGCGCACACAGCGGCGCAAGTCCTCCTGAGCCTCCCGCATCTTCGTGTGAACGGTGGCCAGGACGGTGGCGATGGAGGTGACGTCGGACTGCGCGGTGCCAAGTTGGGTCTCGTTCGCCTCCATCTGGAGGAAGGCGTAACTGGCGTCCGTTCCGTGCCAGTTGCTCGCATGCAGGGGTCCGGTCACCTTGTGTCGGTGCCGAGCCTGGGCTTCCTCCAGCGCCTTCGCCAACTTTCGCCAGGAGTCAACGGCGGCTTCCAGATCGGAGAAATCCTGCTTGAGGAGTTCGTTGAAATTTTCGGGCATCGGTCACCGCACCCGGAACGTCTGGGCAGTGAAGTCCTCGTTGTACTCGTGGCCGTCGGCGGTGCGCCGTAGGCGGGACGCCGCGCTTTTGGGAGCACCGCCGCCTATTCGCTTGCTCAGCTCATCTAGCGCCATACCCCAGTCGTGAGCGACTCGCTCCATATCCGGGCCGATGGGCCAGGTCTTCAGCGCGGTACCGGCCGCCTCGATATCGCGCTTCGCCATCGCTACAGGCTTCTGCAGATCCTGGCTGATGGCATCGGCGGCCCCCGCTGCCGCTCTCAATTCCTCGGGTGTGACCGAGATGCTGCCGTTGGACACGGTCTTTCATTCCCCCGTGGTGTTCAGGCCGGTGAACGGTCATATGTGAGTATGACAGCAGGTTACGGGTCGCCCCACGATTGATGATCTTGCTCACGGTTGGGGACATGGAGTGGTTTCTATGAGTTGTCTGGGTTGTGATGACTCATCAGGCTCGCGC
>NZ_JBIVXW010000010.1:0-164321 GCF_044769405.1 Streptomyces sp. NPDC090442 | reverse complement strand
GCCGGAGGGGTGGGGGTGCCAGACGTAAAGCGAAGCAGTCTGGCACCCCCACCCCGCAGGCCCGTCACCGCACCCCGACAGCACCGCGCAGCGGACCCATCGGCTCGCCCCGCCTCGCGCAAGCGGACCGGCGCCGCAAGGCGCAAAGACAGCACCCCCACGGTGGGACAGACGGCAACGTGGGCCGCAGCCGGCCGCAGGTACTAGCGTTCGCTGTCGAGGTGGGCCATCTGGTTCTCCGGGTACCGGGCGCCTGACGCCGCCCCGGCGGGAACGACTCGTTCGATGGCGGTGAGGTCGGCGGGGGTGAGGGTGACGTCGAGGGCGCGGAGCGCCTCCGTGAGGCGGTCGCGGCGGCGGGCGCCGATGAGGGGGACGATGTCGGTGCCGCGGGAGAGGACCCAGGCGATGGCGGTCTGGGCGACCGTGATCCCCTTTTCGTCGGCGATCTTGCGGAGGGCGTCGACGAGGTCGAGGTTGCGGTCGAGGTTGTCGCCCTGGAAGCGGGGGGACATGCCGCGGAAGTCGTTGGCGGCCAGCTTGCGGTCGCGGGCGAAGTGGCCGCTGATCAGGCCGCGGGAGAGCACTCCGTAGGCGGTGATGCCGATGCCCAGCTCGCGGGCGGTGGGCAGGATCGCGTCCTCGACGCCGCGGGAGAGCAGGGAGTACTCGATCTGGAGGTCGGAGATCGGGGCGACGGCGGCGGCCCGGCGGAGGGTGTCCGCGCCGACCTCGGAGAGGCCGATGTGGCGGACGTGGCCGGCCTCGACCAACTCGGCGATGGCGCCGACGGTCTCCTCGATCGGGACGTCGGGGTCGACGCGGGCGATGCGGTAGACGTCGATGTGGTCGGTGCCCAGCCGCTGGAGGGAGTACGCGGCGAAGTTCTTCACCGCGGCGGGGCGGCCGTCGTAGCCGCTGAAGCCGCCCTCGACGGTGCGCAGGGCGCCGAACTTCACGCTGAGCAGGGCCTTTTCGCGGGCGGCGGCGGGGGCGGTGCGGAGCGCCTCGTTGATCAGCAGCTCGTTGTGGCCCATGCCGTAGAAGTCGCCGGTGTCGAGGAGGGTGATGCCCGCTTCGAGGGCGGCGTGAAGGGTGGCGAGGGATTCGGCGCGGTCCGCGTCGCCGTAGAGGGCGGACATGCCCATGCAGCCGAGGCCGAGGGCGGAGGTCTGCGGGCCGGTGGTGCCGAGGGTGCGGGTCTGCACGTCGTGCTCCTGGGGTGGAAGGGGTGGGGAGGGGCGACGGCGGGTGTGGTCGCCCGTCGTCGCCGCATCCACCTTCGCATGACGGCTGACAGATTTCAATATTTGTCATTCGTGAGGGTGAGGGCCCCCGTCCCGCCCCAGGTCAGCGCATGGTGCGGGGGAGGCGGAGGCCGAGGAGGGTGGTGCCCACGACGATGGCCAGCTGGGTCAGCAGGGCGGCGAGGAACCCGTCTCGGATGCCGGCCGAGGGGAGCAGGGCGAGGAAGAGCGTGCCGAGCGTCGCCACGCCCAGGGCCAGGCCCGACTGCTGGGTGGTGACCATGACGCCGCCGCCCACCCCGGCCTGGGTGACCGGCAGTTCGCTCAGCACGATCCGCAGCAGCACCGGCAGCACCAGGCCCTGACCGAGGCCCAGCACCGCCATGCTCGGGGCGAGCGCCGCGACCGGGACGGTGGGCCAGCCCGCGTGCACGGTCAGGGCCAGGGCGACGAGCCCGGTCCCCTGGATCACCGAGCCGGTGATGATCACCTTGCGCCCGAAGCGGTGCACCAGACGGGGGCCGGCCAGCGACGCCAGGAAGTAGGCGACGCAGAGCGGGAAGAGGGACATGCCCGCGGCCAACGGCCCGTAGTGCAGCCCGCTTTGGAGGGCGACCGCGATCACGAACATGAAGCCGCCGAAGCCCACCGAGAACGGCACGATCATGGTCAGCCCGCTGCGGACGGACGGGATGCGCAGGAGCGAGGGCGGGATCAGCGGCGTGCGCCCGGTGCGCTCCGCGCGGCGCTCCACCAGCAGGAACGCCCCGGCGGCGAACGGGAAGAGGGCCAGCAGCAGCCAGGACCACAGGGGCCAGCCGGCGGCACGGCCCTCGGTCAGCGGCAGCAGCAGGGCGACCATCGAGACGGCGAGCAGCGCGGTGCCGGGGATGTCCACCCGGCTGGGGTGCGGGGAGCGGCTCTCGGGCACCGTACGGGCCGCGAGCAGCAGGGCGACGGCGGCGATCGGGACGTTCACCAGGAACACCGCGCGCCAGCCGCTGCCCGCCAGGTCCACCGTGACCAGCAGCCCGCCGAGCACCTGGCCGAGGGCGCTGGAGACCCCGGCCGTGCCGCCGTACAGGCTGACCGCCCTGGCGCGCCGGCTGCCGGTCGTGGCGGCCTGGATGGTGGCCAGCACCTGCGGCAGCAGCAGCGCAGCGGCCGCGCCCTGGGCGACCCGGGCGGCCACCAGCGTCCAGGCGTCCGGGGCCAACCCGCAGGCCAGCGACGTCAGTCCGAACGCGGCCAGCCCCCACAGGAACAGCCGGCGCCGGCCCACCATGTCGCCGAGCCGGCCGCCGAGCACCAGCAGCGTGGCGTAGGCGACGCCGTAGCCGGCCACGATCATCTCCAGCGTCGCCGGGTCGGCGTGCAGATCGCGGTCGATGGTCGGCAGGGCGACGTTGACGATGAAGAAGTCGATCATCGGGAGGGCCGCGCCCAGGAGGACGGTCAGCAGGCCCAGCGGGGTCAGCAGCGGGGCGGCCGGCGGACGTGGGCGGGCGGCGGTGGACGGGGTATCCGGGACGACGGTGGCTATCGGGGTTTCGCTCACGGGAACGAGAATCCCGCCCCGCTCAGACGGGTACCAGAGTGTCCTTATCCTGGTATCAGTGCTACCTGGCAACCGGCTGCGGGCTGCGGCACGCTGGACGCATGACCGTGGATGCGAGCGTAGACGCGACGGGGGCCGGCGGGGCGGCCCGGCCTGGTGTGAAGGCGCCGCGTACGACGAGCGCGGCGGGGACGGCGCCGCGGCGCGGTGCCGGGCACCGCGCCGACGACGCGGTCCGGCGGGCGGAGTTGGCCGCCTTCCTGCGCAGCCGGCGCGAGCGGATCACCCCCGAGCAGGTCGGACTGCCGCGCGGCAGCCGCCGCCGCACCCCGGGCCTGCGCCGCGAGGAGGTCGCCCAACTCGGCGCCGTGGGCGTCACTTGGTACACGTGGTTGGAGCAGGCGAGGGACATCCATGTCTCGCCCCAGGTGTTGGACGCGGTCGCCCGGGCCCTCCAACTGGACCGCGCCGAGCGCAGCCACCTCTTCGCGCTGGCCGGGGCGGTCGACCCGTTGCCGGGCAAGGAGTGCACCGGCATCCCCCGGGCGCTGCGCGAGGTCCTGGACCAACTGGCGCCGTATCCGGCCGTCATCCAGAACAGCCGGTTCGACATCCTCGCCTACAACCGCGCCTACGGGCAGCTCATGTGCGACCTGGACGCGCTGCCCGAAGAGGACCGCAACTGCCTGTGGTTGGCCTTCACCCACCCCGGGTGGCGGGCCAGCCTGGTCGACTGGGAGGCCACGGTCCGGACCATGACCGCCAAGTTCCGCGCCTCGATGGCCGAGCACCTCGCCGAGCCGGGCTGGAAGGCGCTGGTGGCCCGGCTGACGGAGGCGTCGCCGGAGTTCCGCGGGATATGGGCGCAGCACGAGGTCGAGCGCACCACCAGCGCGGTCAAGGTCTTCCGGCACCCGGTCGTCGGCATCCTCCAACTGACCAGTACCAACCTGTGGTTGGGGCCCAACCACGGCTCGAAGATGCTCAGCTACACCCCGGTCGACGAGGTGACCCGGGAGCGGCTGGGGGAGCTGGACGCGCTGGCGCGCAGGGCGACGGGGGCGGTGGCCGGGGCGGCGGTCGACCGGGCGGCCGTGGCGCTGGCGCCGTAGCGCGCTCCCGGGCGACCGGTGCGGTGCCGAGCCGGTGCCGTGACGAACTGTGCCGTTACGAGCCGGCGCGCGCCCGGCTGTGGTCCGGGGCGGTCCCGTCCTCGAAGAGGGCCGCGGTGTGCTCGGCGGTGGTGCGGGCCCAGCGGCCGGTGGTGAGGGCGCCGAGCAGGAAGATGGCGCCGCCGCAGCCGACGATGATCCACCAGGCCGGGTGGGCGGCGGCCAGGAACTCGGGGCGGCTGGCGCCGAAGTGCGCCCCGCCCGCCAGGACGGCGCCGAACACCGCGACCCCCAGGGACTGCCCGACCTGCCGGCTGGTGGAGGCCACGGCCGCCGCGACGCCCGCCTGGGAGCGCGGCATGCCGGACACCGCGGTGTTGGTGATCGGGGCGTTGACCAGGCCGAAGCCGATGCCGAAGAGGACGTACCCGGTGAGCAGCAGGCCGGTCCCCGACTCGGTGTTGAAGGCCGCGAGGAGGGCGCCGCTGAGCGCCATGGCGCAGCCGGCCAGCAGCAGCGGCAGCCGTGGCCCGCGGCCGGCGACCAGCCGCCCGGACAGCGGCGCGCAGACCAGCGTCATGCCGGCCATGGGGATCATGTAGAGGCCGGCGTCCAGGGCGGACAGACCGCGGATGTTCTGCAGGTAGAGGGTGTTGACGAACAGGAAGCCGCCGAGCGCGGCGAAGGCGCAGACCGCTATCACGGTGGCGCCGGCGAACGGCGCGCTGTGGAAGAACCGCAGGTCGATCAGCGGCTCCCGGCGCCGCCGCTCGTAGCCGATCAGGGTGACCAGCGAGACCAGCGCCACCATCACGAACCCCAGGATCTCTGCCGAGGCCCAACCGGTCGACGGGGCCTCGATGATCGCGTACGTCAGCGAGCCGAGGAGCGTGATCACCAGCAGTTGGCCGACCGGGTCGACCCGGCGCGGCCGGGGCGCGCGGGACTCCGGTACGTAGCGGAGGGTGAGGAAGAGCGCCAGCGCGCCGATCGGGACGTTGATCCAGAAGATCGAGCGCCAGCCGACGTTCTGCACCAACAGCCCGCCGATCACCGGCCCGGCGGCCATGCTGATGCCGACCACCCCGCCCCACACCCCGATGGCGCGGGCCCGCTCCCGGGGGTCGGTGAAGGTGTTGGTGATGATCGACATCGCGACGGGGTTGAGCATCGAGCCGCCGACCGCCTGCACCATCCGGAACACCACCAGCCACCCCAGGTCGGGCGCCAGGCTGCACAGCAGCGAGCCGAACGCGAAGACCACCAGGCCGGCCGTGAAGACCCGGCGCCGGCCGAGCCGGTCCGCGGTCGAGCCGGAGAGCATCAGCAGCGAGGCCAGCACCAGGGTGTAGGCGTCGATGGTCCACTGCATCCCGGAGACCGACGCGTGCAGCTCGCGCTGCATCGAGGGCAGGGCCACGTTGAGGACGGTGTTGTCCAGGCTGACGATCAACAGGCTCATGCAGCAGATCGCCAGGACGAGCAGACGCCGCCGACGGCTGAGGTCAGGCATGGTTGAACGCTACAACGATCCGGTCCGTTCGGCCCCCGGCGGGGCCTCCGATCCAGTGCGGGACAATGGGGTGCATGAGTTCGCTGCAGATCGGCCCGCACGCGGTGCAGCCCCCCGTGGTGCTGGCCCCCATGGCCGGGATCACCAACGCCCCGTTCCGGACGCTGTGCCGGGAGTTCAGCGGAGGCAAGGGCCTCTTCGTCAGCGAGATGATCACCACTCGGGCGCTGGTCGAGCGCAACGAGAAGACCATGCAGCTCATCCACTTCGACGCCAGCGAGCGCCCGCGGTCGATCCAGCTCTACGGCGTGGACCCGGTCACCGTCGGCAAGGCCGTCCGCATGATCGTCGAAGAGGACCTGGCCGACCACATCGACCTCAACTTCGGCTGCCCGGTCCCCAAGGTGACCCGCAAGGGCGGCGGCTCCGCCCTGCCGTACAAGCGGCCGCTGCTGCGCGCCATCCTCCGCGAGGCGGTCAGCGGCGCCGGTGCGCTGCCGGTGACGATCAAGATGCGCAAGGGCATCAACGACGACCACCTCACCTACCTCGACGCCGGCCGGATCGCCGTCGAGGAGGGCGTCACCGCCGTCGCCCTGCACGGCCGCACCACCGCCCAGCACTACGGCGGCACCGCCGACTGGGACGCCATCGCGCGGCTCAAGGAGCACGTCCCGGAGATCCCGGTGCTCGGCAACGGCGACATCTGGTCGGCGGACGACGCGGTGCGGATGATGCGCCAGACCGGCTGCGACGGCGTGGTGGTCGGCCGCGGCTGCCTGGGCCGCCCCTGGCTCTTCGGCGATCTGGTCGCCGCCTTCGAGGGCGGCGGCGCACCCGCGGCCCCCGGCCTGCGCGAGGTCGCGGACGTCATGGTGCGGCACGCCACCCTGCTCGGCGAGTGGCTGGGCGACGAGGCCCGCGGCGTGATCGACTTCCGCAAGCACGTCGCCTGGTACCTCAAGGGCTTCTCGGTCGGCTCCGAGATGCGCAAGCGGCTGGCGATCAGCTCGTCGCTGGCCGAGCTGGCGGAGGGGCTGCACGAGCTCGACCTCGACCAGCCGTGGCCGGCCGGCGCCGACGGCCCGCGCGGCCGGACCTCCGGCAACAACCGCGTGGTGCTGCCGGACGGTTGGCTCCAGGACCCCTACGACTGCGCCGGCGTCGGCGAGGACGCCGAACTGGACACCTCCGGCGGCTGACCGCACCGGCCGCCTCGCCTTATCAACTCCCCGTAACGGGAGAGCAGTTCACCGGCCGCAAAGTCGATCCCGAACGCGGTCCCGATACCGATAGCGCCGAACTCGGTCCCGATACCGATGCTGATCCCCGTATGGGTATCGGGACGCCGCATTGCCGTATCCGTATCCGGGTCCGTATCCGCGGTCGGTAGTCCGCGCCGCCATGAACGGCTCGCGCGGAACGGTCGGAATGATCCGTACCCGGAACAACTCGCACCCCCGGAAGGGGAATTCCGAATACCGCGCGGAATGGCTCGCCGGCGGTCGCGGAACGGCGCGAAACCATCCGGTACGGCGCGCCGCGCGGGAAAGCCGCGGCCGAGAAAGAAAAGGCGCGGACCGCGGAACCGGAATTCGTGCGCGGGGCGCGGGAAGGAAGCCCCGAGCCCACCCGCGCGCGCCGTCGCGCCCCGCCGTCTTCCGGGCGGGCCCGTCGGGCGGCACCATACGGCACCGGGGAACCGGCACGCGCGGACCCCGAACGCACCGTCCAGCGCGGGCCGTTGGGCCCGCGGCACGGAAGGGAAGTGACGGCGATGCGCGCCCTGGTCATCGCGCACGATCACCTGTCCACCGCCGGCCACGTCGGCGAGCGGCTGGCCGAACGGGGCTACCGGCTCGACGAACTGCTGGTCGTCCCCGCCGGCCGGTATACGACTTTGGACGTCGAGGTGGCGTTTCCGCCGGCGACGAACTATGGCCTGATACTGGCGCTCGGCGCCCCGTGGTCGGTGACCCGCCGCAACGCCTGGATCGAGGCGGAACTGGCCCTGTTGCGCACCGCCCACGCCGCCGGGGTCCCGGTGCTCGGCATCTGCTTCGGCGGGCAGGCGCTGGCCGCCGCGCTGGGCGGGGAGGTGGCGCCGGCGCCCCGCTTCGAGCTGGGCTGGCGCCGGATAGCCACCGACGCCCCCGAACTGGTCGGCCCCGGGCCGTGGTTCCAGTTCCACGGGGACCGCTGGCGGCCGCCGCCCGGCGCCCGCGAGCTGGCCCGCAACGAGGTCGCGTCCCAGGCGTTCGTCTGTGGGCGGTCGTTGGGCGTGCAGTTCCACCCGGAAGTGACGCCCGAGGTGCTGCGGGCCTGGTTCGCCGGGGTCGATCCGAGGCTCCCGGCCCGGGTGGGCGTCGATCCGGAGCGGCTGGTGGCCGAATTGCGGGCGGAGCTGCCCGCCGTACGGGAGCGGGCCCGGGTTCTGGTCGATGCGTTCCTTGATCGCGTCGCCACGGCGGGTCCAAATGACGGGACCGCCGCACACATGAGCGCGTGATTCTCGCCACCCCTGATAGGGGTTGCGCTCAGATGAGCGCTACCGGGTGGGCTCCATCTCTCGCATAGGTGGCACCGGGTGCCAATCCTCTTGCGTTCAACCCATCAAGCGAATGGGTGCAGTGTGTAGTGCCTCGGTCGCCTGTGACTGCGGAGCGCAGTCATGCATTCAGGTAGTAAACGATGGTCGAAATGCATGATCACTTTCGATCTGCTGGCTGACGCCGGGTTACGCACGTATGTCGACCAAGTGGACGTACCCATACGCCTTCGATCTGGGTATGTTCCTCGCCGTCAGGGCAGCCCGTCGGCGAGGAGTCAGAGCCGTGCCGGAAACACAAGATCCCCACGTCAGCCAGTCTTCCTCCGTGAAGTTCGTCTACGACTTCACCGAGGGGAACAAGGACCTCAAGGACCTCCTCGGTGGCAAGGGCGCCAACCTCGCGGAGATGACCAACCTGGGACTTCCCGTCCCGCCCGGCTTCACGATCACCACCGAAGCCTGCAAGGTCTACCTGGAGAGCGGCAGCGAGCCGGCGGCACTGCGTGCCGAGGTCTCCGAGCACCTCGACGCCCTTGAGCGGACGATGGAGAAGAAGCTGGGGCAGGCCGACGACCCCCTGCTGGTATCGGTGCGATCCGGGGCGAAATTCTCCATGCCCGGCATGATGGACACCGTCCTGAACATCGGCCTCTCCGACGCGTCGGTTTCCGGCCTCGCCGCGCAGGCGGGCGACGAGCGGTTCGCCTGGGACTCCTACCGGCGCCTGATCCAGATGTTCGGCAAGACCGTGCTGGGCGTCGACGGCGAGCTCTTCGAGGAGGCGCTGGAGGAGGCCAAGCACGCCAAGGGCGTCACCGTCGACGTGGACCTCGACGCCGCCGATCTGCGGGAACTGGTCGGCCAGTTCAAGCAGATCGTCACCAAGGAGACCGGCCGGGAGTTCCCGCAGGACCCGCGCGAGCAGATGGACCTCGCGGTCCGCGCGGTCTTCGAATCCTGGAACACCGACCGCGCCAAGCTCTACCGCCGTCAGGAGCGCATCCCCGGCGACCTCGGCACCGCGGTCAACGTCTGCTCCATGGTCTTCGGCAACCTCGGCCCCGACTCCGGCACCGGCGTCGCCTTCACCCGCGACCCGGCCAGCGGCCACCAGGGCGTCTACGGCGACTACCTGCAGAACGCGCAGGGCGAGGACGTCGTCGCCGGCATCCGCAACACCGTGCCGCTCGCCGAGCTGGAGTCGATCGACAAGGCGTCGTACGACGAGCTGATGCGGATCATGGAGACGCTCGAAACGCACTACAAGGACCTGTGCGACATCGAGTTCACCATCGAGCGCGGCAAGCTGTGGATGCTCCAGACCCGGGTCGGCAAGCGCACCGCCGGCGCCGCCTTCCGGATCGCCACCCAGCTCGTCGACCAGGGCCTGATCGACGAGGCCGAGGCCCTCCAGCGGGTCACCGGCGCGCAGTTGGCGCAGCTGATGTTCCCCCGCTTCGACCTCGACGCGCAGTCCGAGCTGATCGGCCGCGGCATCGCCGCCTCCCCGGGCGCGGCGGTCGGCAAGGCCGTCTTCGACTCCTACACCGCCGTCAAGTGGTCGCGCTCCGGCGAGAAGGTCATCCTGATCCGCCGCGAGACCAACCCCGACGACCTCAACGGCATGATCGCGGCCGAGGGCATCCTCACCTCCCGCGGCGGCAAGACCTCGCACGCCGCCGTCGTCGCCCGCGGCATGGGCAAGACCTGCGTCTGCGGCGCGGAGGAGCTCCAGGTCGACACCAAGACCCGCCGGCTGACCACCTCCGACGGCACCGTCATCGAGGAGGGCGACGTCGTCTCCATCGACGGCTCCACCGGCAAGGTCTACGCCGGCGAGGTCCCGGTCGTGCCGTCCCCGGTCGTGGAGTACTTCGAGGGCCGGATGCACGCCGGCGCCGACGACGCCGACGAACTGGTGCAGGCCGTGCACCGGATCATGGCCTACGCGGACCGGGTCCGCCGACTGCGGGTCCGGGCCAACGCCGACAACGCCGAGGACGCCGCCCGCGCCCGCCGGTTCGGCGCCCAGGGCATCGGCCTGTGCCGCACCGAGCACATGTTCCTCGGCGAGCGCCGGGAGATGGTCGAGCGGCTGATCCTGGCCGACACCGATGCCGACAAGGACGCCGCCCTCGCCGAGCTGCTGCCGCTCCAGAAGGCCGACTTCATCGAGCTGTTCGAGGCGATGGACGGCCTGCCCGTCACCGTCCGGCTGCTCGACCCGCCGCTGCACGAGTTCCTGCCCGACATCACCGACCTCTCGGTCCGGGTCGCGCTCGCCGAGGCCCGCCACGAGAAGCACGAGAACGACCTCCGCCTCCTCCAGGCCGTGCACAAGCTGCACGAGCAGAACCCGATGCTGGGCCTGCGCGGCGTCCGCCTCGGCCTGGTCATCCCCGGCCTGTTCGCCATGCAGGTGCGGGCCATCGCGGAGGCCGCGGCCGAGCGGAAGAACGCCAAGGGCGACCCGCGCGCGGAGATCATGATCCCGCTGGTCGGCACCGTCCAGGAGCTGGAGATCGTCCGTGACGAGGCCGAGCAGGTCATCGCCGAGGTCGAGAAGGCCCGCGGGGTCAGCCTCAAGCTCACCCTCGGCACCATGATCGAGCTGCCCCGGGCCGCGCTGACGGCCGGCCAGATCGCCGAGTCCGCCGACTTCTTCTCCTTCGGCACCAACGACCTCACCCAGACCGTCTGGGGCTTCTCCCGCGACGACGTGGAGGCCAGCTTCTTCACCGCCTACCTGGAGAAGGGCATCTTCGGCGTCAGCCCGTTCGAGACCATCGACCGGGACGGCGTGGGCTCCCTGGTCCGCAGCGCCGCGGCGGCCGGCCGGGCCACCCGCCCCGACCTCAAGCTGGGCGTCTGCGGCGAGCACGGCGGCGACCCGGACTCGGTCCACTTCTTCCACGAGGTCGGCCTGGACTACGTCTCCTGCTCGCCGTTCCGCATCCCGGTCGCACGGCTGGAGGCGGGCCGCGCGGCGGCCGAGTCCAAGGGCAGCGACAGCCGCTGACCGACGGGGCCACCGCGCCCCCACCGAACCCCCGGAACCGGCGGCGGGCAGCCCTGGACCCTCAACGCCCGTCGCCACTCCGGTAC
This sequence comes from Streptomyces sp. NPDC090442, assembly GCF_044769405.1. Lineage (NCBI taxonomy): Bacteria > Bacillati > Actinomycetota > Actinomycetes > Kitasatosporales > Streptomycetaceae > Streptomyces > Streptomyces sp. NPDC090442. The sequence continues at coordinate 153,235 of NZ_JBIVXW010000010.1, read as the reverse complement.
CCGCCGAGGGCGGCACCTTGTGCGGAGGTGCCGCCCTCGGCCCCGTGCGCGCCCGTGGCCCGCGCCGGCCGCCGTCAGGCGCCGCGCACCGCGCCCGCCGGCCAGATCACCTCGACCGGCAGGCCCGCCGCGCGGGCCTGGAGGACGGCGTCCGCGGTGCCACCGCCCCTGCCGGTGGGGGGAGTTCCGTCCCAGACGGCCACCAGGCGGTCGGCGCGCCGGAGCAGCTCGCCGTTGGCGGCCTCGTACGCCCGCCGGTCGGCGGTGGCGTAGGGCATGGTGACGACCTCGGCGACGGCGGCGAGGCGGTCGAAGGCGGGGGCGTGGTCGGGGCGGACCTTGGCCGTCCGGTAGTCGCGGGACGGCAGGACGACGACGAGCCGGCCGCCGGCCGCCACCACGGCCTGTGCGAACAGGGTGTCGGCGCCGCGGGCGAGGCAGGTGACGCCGACCAGTTTCCGGTCGGTGTGTGCGTGCAGCAGCTCAGCCAGGGCGTCCTGGACCAGACGCGCGGTGCGGCCCGTCAGGTCCAGGTGTCCGGTCACGGCGAGGGTGGTCATGGCGGCTTCTCTCGGGCGGTCGGGGCCGTGCGGGGCGGGCCCCGGGGCTACGCCGACGACCGTATACGGCCAACGGCCGGTGCTGTAGGGCAAGTTGACGCACGGCGAAGGCGGCACCTGTGCGCACAGGTGCCGCCTTCGCTTTCTCCGGACTCCCCCCTCGGGAGCTGCCGTCCTCCCAGTCGGCGTGGGAGGCGGCCTCCAACGGACGCCGCGGGGCCGGTTGTTTGCCCATCACCCCCCACGGGATCGAGCAATCCGGGCCGTGCGCACCGCCGTTGAATTGCCTCCAGCATTCACCGCAGGCAGGGCCCCGCGCGACCCTTTTCAAGTCTGGCCAAAAGGGCATGGTGACCGCACGTGGCGGCGTGCATACTCAGGCGTGCCGGGGGCCCAGGGAGATAACCAAAGAGTGGGGGTTCAGTGTTACGCGTCCATTTCAGTGGACTCGATCTGGCCCGCGTGCGGATTGCCGCACGCCCCGATGCGCTGTGGGAGACGGTCTTAAGTTTTCACCGACTTCGCGATCGGCGCGACGATTCCACGTTCGGCGGTTGGCGATCGGAAACCCGCGGAAGGTTGAATGGCGAAACGCGTCTGCTGGCACCGCTGGTGCCCAGCCGCGGCTATTTCCCGGATTTCCTGACGCCCGCGGAGGGCCTGCTCGGCATGGACGAGGCGCTCGCCGCGCTGCGCGAGACGCCCGCCGGCCGGCTGCACGACGAGCTCGTCCGGCTCACGCCGGTCGCCGGCCGTCCGCTGCCCGCCTGGATACGCGCCATGGCCGACGGCGAGACCCGGGCGCTGGGCCGGCTCGCCGGGATACTGCAGAGCTACTACGCCGCCGCCGTCGCCCCCTACTGGCACCGCGTCCAGAGCCGCATAGAGGCCGACCGGGCGGCCCGCGGCCGGGCCCTCCTGGACGGCGGCGCGGACCGGCTGTTGGCGTCGCTGCCCCCGATGATGCGCTGGCGCCCGCCCGTCCTGGAGGCCGACTACCCGGTCGACCGGGACCTCCACCTGGGCGGCCGGGGGCTGCTCCTGCTGCCCTCGTACTTCTGCCGCCGCACCCCGGTCACCTTCTACAACCCCGACCTGACGCCCGTCCTGGTCTACCCGGTCGAGCACCCGGCGCCCCGGCTCACCCGGCCCGCCCCGCCGGACCGTTCGCTGGGCCGCCTGGTGGGCCAGACCCGCTCGGCGATCCTGCACGGCATCGGCGTCGGCTGCACCACCAGCGAACTCGCCCGCCGGGTCGACGTCTCGCTGGCCTCCGCCAGCCAGCACGCCACCGTCCTGCGGGACGCCGGCCTGCTCTCCACGCTGCGCCAGGGCAACGCCGTGCTGCACACCCTGACGCCGCTGGGCGCCGCACTGCTGCGCGGCGCCCGCCTTGATGGGACGACGGCCTTCGAGCGGTGAGCCCCGACGCGGGCCCGGGACCCGGCCCGGGGGCCGTGGATCACCCCGCGCCTAGAACGGCCGGTCCCCGGCGATCGCCACCCGCTCGGCCACCCGCCGCCGCGCCCCGTAGTCGAAGACCGCGTAGTGCTGGGTGGCGCGGTTGTCCCAGAACGCCACGTCGCCGGCCCGCCAACGGAACCGCACCTGGAACTCCGGCACGTGCGCCTGCTGGAACAGCAACCGCAGCAGCCGATCGCTCTCCTCCTCCGGCAGGCCCACGATCCGGGTGGTGAACGAGGCGTTGACGAACAGCGTCCGCCGCCCGGTCTCCGGGTGCCGGCGCACCACCGGATGGACAACCGGCGGGAACTCATCCTGGAATGGCGCAAGTTGAGTGGCGGAGTAGAAACGGGAGAACCCCGGGAGATAGTCGTGCACCGCCCGGGCCCCGTCGATCCGCTCCCGGATTTCCGGCGGCAAATTGTCGTACGCCGCCGCCATATCGGCCCACATGGTGTCCCCGCCCGCCTCCGGCACCTCGCGCAGCTGCAACACCGCACCCATCGCCGGCCGCTCGCGGAAGGTTACGTCCGTGTGCCATACGTTCTCGAACGTCGGCACACCACCGGCCGTCTTGTCAAACCGCACCACCTCCTTCGCGTCCCCCGGGGCGAGTAGCGGGTTGGTCTCCAACTCCCCCCAATGGAAGGCGAATTGACGCTGTGCGGCCGAGCTGAGGTGCTGGTCGCGGAAGAACAGCACCTTCCACTCCAGCAGCGCCCGGTTCAGCTCCGCCCGCAGCGCCGGGGGCAGTGGGCGGGCCAGATCCAGTCCCCTGATCTCCGCCCCGATGGTCGCGGCCAGCGGCACCACCTCGAACAGCTCGTAGGGGCGGTCCGGCCAGTCGTCCGGGGTGCGGCGCAGGATCCGGCGGCCCTCGTGGAGGCCGTCGGCGGGGATGCGGTGCGGGCGCAGGGCGGGGGCGTCGGCGGCGTCGAGGGTCGTCAACGGGTCCTCCTTCGGGCCGAGTTGGGGAAGGGGAGAAGGGTGGGAAAGGAGAGGAGGGTGCGGCGGTCGGGCGGCGGAACGGGGCGCGCGGGCGTCCGGCGGGAGTGCCGCGGGTTTCAGACGCCCGGACAGTGGGCCGGCGGGGGCGAGCCCACCCGGCCGCGGCGGCGCAGGAAGCTCAGGCCGCGGGGTGCGCACGCGCCGTGGGGGCCGCGGTCGCGCGGCGCCGCCTCACGGACGATCGGGTGCGTGCACATGGCACGCACCGTACCCCATCCGCGGCCCGGTGCCCACGGGTTCGGGACACCGGGCCACCGGGCCCGCCCGGTTGCGCGGGGTGGACGGGCGCCGGCTCAGTCGTCGATGCCGCTGCGCTCCACGCCCGCCACGATGTACCGCTGGAGCAGCAGGAACACCACCACCAGCGGGACGATCGAGACGCCCGCGGCCACGAACAGCTCGTGCAGATTGAGGTTCTGCGCGGTGGTGAACGTGGAGAGCGCCACCTGCACCGTCCAGGCCGACTGGTCCTGGCCGATCACCAGCGGCCACAGGAAGGAGTTCCACGCCCCGATGAAGACGATGGTGCCGACCGCCGCGAACACCGGCCGGGCGTTGGGCACCACGATCCGCCAGTACGTCCGCCAGTACCCCAGGCCGTCCACCCGCGCCGCGTCCTCCAACTCCTTGGGGAAGCCCAGGAAGTACTGGCGGAACACGAAGCAGGCGAAGGCGCTGAACAGGGTCGGGATGACCAGCCCGCGGAGGGTGGAGATCCAGCCGAGTGTGGAGACCAACACGAAGCTGGGGACGAAGGTCACCGCCGCCGGGACCATCAGCGTGCCCAGGATGGCGTAGAAGACCACTGAGGCGTACCGGTAGGGGATGCGGGCCAGGCCATAGCCGGCCATCGAGGCCAGCACCACCGTGCCGACGGTCGTCGACACCGCGATCACCGCGGAGTTGACCAGCGCCCGGGCCAGCGGAAGATCCGGGTCCGCGAACACCTCGGTCAGGTTCGACCAGTGCACGGTGCGCGGGAGGAACGTCCAGTCGGGCGCGGTGATGTCGGACTCGCTCGCCAGGCCGTTGCGGACCAGCAGAGAGAACGGGACGAGGAACAGCAGCGCCAGCGCCACCAACAGCACCACGCGCAGCGCCCGTCCGGCCCGGGTCAGGGCATCGTGCACGGCGTCTCACTCCTCCTTGCGGCCGAGTCCGAACCAGCGGGCCTGGCCCACCGTCGCCACCGCGATGATCACGGCCAGGATCACCGCGCCCGCACTGCCCAGCCCGAGGTTCTGGTCCCGGCCGAGCGCGGTGTAGTAGAGGTACACCAGCGGTGGGCGGGCGTACGGGGGGTAACCGCGGGCGTCGCTCAGCAGGTTGTAGAACTCGTCGAACGCCTGGAAGGAGTTGATGACCAGGAGCAGCAGCACCGCCACCGAGGTGGCCCGCAGCTGCGGGAAGGTGAGGTGCCGGAAGACCTGCCAGCCCGGCCGGGCCCCGTCCACCGCCGCGGCCTCGTACAACTGCGGGGAGATCCGCTGGAGTCCGGCCAGGAAGAGGATCATGTAGAAGCCGGCCTGGAGCCAGAGCCGCACGGTCACGATCACCAGCCAGTACCAGGGCGGGCTGGTGGTGGACAGCCACGCCACCTGGTCGATCCCGAACCAGCCGAGCACCGTGTTCGCCAGCCCGAAGCGCACCCCGTTGAACAGCGACAGCTTCCAGATCAGCGACGCCACGACGTACGAGCACGCGGTCGGCAGGAAGAACACCGAGCGGAAGAACGCGCGGGCCACCCGCAGCCGGTTGACCATCAGCGCCAGCGCGAGCGACAGCGCGAAGGTGGCCGGCACGATGAACGCGGTGAACAGCAGGAAGGTGCCCAGGCTGCCGAGGAACGCGTCGTCGCCCAGCATCGCGACGTAGTTGTCCAGGCCGATGAAGTGCGTCGGGTTCACCGTGTTGTGCGCGTCGAAGAAGCTCAGGTAGACGCTCCACGCCAGCGGTACGTAGGTGAACAGGCCCAGCCCGACCGCGAACGGCCCGACGAACACCCAGAACCACAGGTTCCGCCGCTGCGGGCCGAGCAGCCGGGCCGTCAGCGCGCTCACGTGTTCTTGACCCGGGTCAGCTCGGCCTCGACCTTCCGCAGCACCGCCCGCAACTCGGTCTCCGGATGCGCCCCGTCCTTGATGATCCGGCTGAGCGCGTCCTGGTAGGCGTTGCGGTCCGCGCTGGTCCACAACAGCGGCTCGGCGTAACCGTGTTCGGTCGCCAGTCGCACCGCCTCGGCCGCCGGCCCCTGCTGGAGCTGCCGGGCCCGCTTCGCCAGGGAGAGCCGGGCCGGGATGTGGAACCCGTAGGAGAGCGCGAAGTCCTGCTGGAAGTCGGTCCGGTCGATCCACAGCCACTTGGCGAACGCCTTGGCCGCCGCCGGGTGTGTGCTGCGGGCGCTCACCGCGGACGCGTACGCGCCCACCGGGACGGTCGGCTTCCCGTGCGGGCCGTCCTTCGGGAACGGCAGCACCCCGAAGTCGTCGCCCAGCGCCTTGGTGATCTGCGGCAGCGCCCACAGGCCCGACCACTGCATGGCGGTCAGCCCCTGGACGAAGGCCGCCGGGTCGGACCAGTCGGTGGGCGCGCCCAACAGCAGCGACCTGTCCGCGTACAGCTGCCGGATCTTCGCCAACACCCGGGCCGCGGCCGGGTCGTCGAACCCCGGCTTGCCGTCCTCGGTGATCAGGCTCAGCCCCGCGGCGGTCAGCGGTGTCCCGCTGAGCACCCCGACACCGCCGTCGTTGCCGAGGAACAGCCCCTTCACCTTGTCGGTGGTCAACTTCCCGGCGGCGTCCACCAGTTCGTCAACACTCTGCGGCGGCTGGACGCCGGCCTCTTCGAGCAGGCTCTTGCGGTAGTAGAGCACCTGGGTGTCGACGGTCTGCGGGATGCCCCAGATCCTGTCCCGCCAGATCTTCGGCGCCAGCACCGCCGGGTTGAAGTCGTCCTTCACCGGCGCGACGAGGTCGGTCAGGTCCGCCACCTGACCCCCCTGGATCTGCTCCAGCAGCGGCCCGTTGACCTCGAAGACGTCGGGGCCCGAGTCGGTGAGCAGCGCGGCGGCGGTCTGCCGGTCGTAGTCGCCCGGCCGCCACTGGACGCTGACGTTCGCCTTCTTGTACGCGGCGGCGTAGCGCCGCACCGCCTGTTGGGCGCCGGGTTCGCCGTACTGGTGGTACCACTGCGCCAGCGCCGGGCCCGAACCGGTGGTGTTGCGCCCGGTGTTGGTGCCGCAGGCCGTGGCCGTCGCGCCGGCCAGTGCGAGGCCGCCTGCGGCGGCGAGGAGCCGTCTTCTGCCGATCACCGTCATGGGACGTAACTTTGCCGGATCGGGGCCGTGCGAATCCCCACGTTGTGGGTTTGATCCCGACGGTGTGGCTTTGATCCCCACGTTGTTGGCTGTCCCGCCGTGCGGGTTGCCGTCTTTTCGCCTTCGGCGGAGGGCGGTGTAGGGCGGGGGCGCCTCGTTGCCGGTGGGTGGTGCCGGGTGCGGTCCTCCGGGGGCGGGTTTCCGGACTGCTTCGCTTTACGTCCGGAAACCCGCCCCCTCCGGCCCGCCCCCTCCCGTGAGTTGGGCGCCCCCGCCCGGTGGGCGGGGAGGGAAGAAGGGGCGGAGTGGGGTGCCGCTTGTGCCTCTTCCCTCACCGGGGCGGGGGCCGTTCACGTGTGGGAGGGGGCGGTGCCGGAGGGGTGGGTGTTCGGACGTCAAGCGAAGCAGTCCGAACACCCACCCCGGAGGCGCCGGACCCGGCACCCACCGCCCGGCGCCCGGCGGGGTCCCGCCCCAACAACCCCTCCGCCGAAGGCGGAAACCCCGCCACGGCGGGACAGTCGACGACGTACGGGGCCGCGCCCGCGGCCTCAGCTCAGGCGGAAACGAAGGCGGCAGATCGCCGCGTCCGTGTCGCGCCGCACCGCATGCGCCAGCACCGCGCCGCGCTGGTTCTGGAGGATCCGCTGCCACAGGTGGGCCGGTTCCACCTCGGGGATCAGGACGGTGATGCGGGCGTCGGGGCGGCGGCTCGTCAGGTCCTGGACGTAGGAGGTGATCGGGCGGCCCAAGGAGCGCGTGGGGGAGGGGAGTTCGAGGAGGTCGACGCCCGGGTTCCAGAGTTCCCAGTCGCGGCGGAGCGCCTCCGTGGCGGGGCGGTCGTCGGGGGTGCCGTAGGTGACGGTGACCGCGATGACCTCGTCGCCGAGGGAGACCGCCGCGTTGAGCGCCTCGCCCGTCAGGCGGGACAGGTGCGAGACGGGCACGACGACCAGGGACTGGGCGCGCCGCGGCGGTTCGGGGACCCGGCCCAGGGCGACGCTGTCGCCGATCCGCCCGTACGCCCGGTGGACGGCCTCGAAGGCGAGGACCAGCAGCGGCAGCGCGATCACGATCAGCCAGGCGCCCTCGGTGAACTTGGTGGCGGTCACCACGATTGCCGAGGCGGCGGTCAACACCGCGCCGAAGCCGTTGAGCAGGGCCTTGCCGAGCCAGCCGGTGGACCGTTCCAGGTGCCAGTGGCGGACCATGCCGGCCTGGCAGAGCGTGAAGCCGACGAAGACGCCGATGGCGAAGAGCGGCACCAGGGTGTTGACGTCGCCGCCGGAGAAGACCAGCAGGACCGCGGCGACCGCGGCCAGCGCGAGCACGCCGTGCCGGTGGACCTGGCGGTCGGCCTTCAGGCCGAAGACGTGCGGCAGGTAGTTGTCGCGGGCGAGCAGGCCCATCAGGACGGGCAGGCCGCCGAAGGAGGTGTTGGCGGCCAGCGCCAGCAGCACCATGGTGGCGAACTGGACGACGTAGAAGGCCCAGTTGTGGCCGAGCGAGGCGTCCGCGAGCTGGGCGAGGACGGTGACGCCCTCGACCGGCTGGAGGTGGAAGCGGCCGATCAGCAGCGACAGGCCGATCAGCATGGCGCCGAGCAGCGCGCCCAGCGCGACCTCGGTGCGCTGGGCGCGCTTCGGGGCCGGGGCGCGGAACGACGGCACCGCGTTGGCGACCGCCTCGACGCCGGTCAGCGCCGAGCAGCCGGACGCGAATGCCTTCAGCAGCAGCAACGCGCCCACGGAGGTGGCGTTGTGGGCGAGGACGGAGGCGTGGCCGTCGGCCGTGACGGTGGAGGCCGGCGCGTCGCGGAACAGGCCGACCACGATCATCGCCAGGATCGAGACCACGAAGACCGCGGTGGGCAGCAGGAACGCCCGTGCCGAGTCGGCGATCCCGCGCAGGTTGATGCCGGTGACCAGGACCAGCACCGCCAGGCAGATCCACACCCGGTACCCGTAGAGGTGGGGGAAGGCGGAGGTGAGGGCGGCGACGCCGGCGGTCACCGAGACCGCGACGTTGAGGATGTAGTCCAGGACGAGGGAGGCCGCGGCCACCAGGGCGGGGCGGCGCCCGAGGTGGGTCTTGGCCACCGCGTAGGAGCCACCGCCGTTGGGGAAGGCGGCGATGACCTGGCGGTAGGAGAGCACCAGGACGGCCAGCAGCGCGGCGATGGCGAGCGTCACCGGGAGGGTGAAGCCCAGGCCGTAGGCGCCGGCCGTGGCCAGGACCAGCACGATCGACTCCGGCCCGTACGCGACGGAGGCCATCGCGTCGAGGGAGAGGGCGGCCAGGCCCTGGAGGGCGGTGAGGCGGTGCCGGTCCTCGGCCGGGCCGGGGGCGGCGCCGGTGGCGTGGCCGGGTGTGGTCGCCGGGGGCGGCTGCTCGGGCCGGTTTGCGGGCTGCGACACCGTCGACATTGTTCGTCGTACCTCCGTGCGGCACTGGCTGGGACCAGCCCAGCGTGCGGGCCGCGACGGCGGGCGGCGAGACACCTTGGCGCGGCCTTGGCGGCCGACGGGGCGATCTTCACGGGATTTTGACGCCGTCTTGTCGCAACTTCCGGTCCCGGCGGCCGCTACCCGGCGCTCACCTGCCCAAAGCGCCCCGGCTCACGCCCCGGGGACGGCGAAGTCGTAGCGCACGCCGGTCAGCTCCTCCGAGGCCGTCCACAGCCGTTCCGCGGTGACGCCGTTGCGGGTCCACGGGGCGCGGAAGGAGCGGGCCGGGGCGCCGCGGAGCCCGTTGCGCGGGCCGATGAAGGCGTCCGGCCGCATGTGCGGGGCGGTGGCCGCGCACAGCGTGCCCAGCGCCCCGCCCTCCGCGGGCTGGGCGATCAGCCGGTTGCCCAGCTCCACCACCCGCTCGGCGCCCTGCCGGTCCTCCATCCGCACCCCCGCGGTCTGGAGGTTGGTGTGCGCGTAGCCGGGGTGCGCGGCGGCCGCGACGACCCGCGAGTCGGCCACCGCCAGCCGCCGGGCCAGCTCGTGGGTGAAGAGCAGGTTGGCGCTCTTGGAGCGGCCGTAGGCGAGCCAACGGCGGTAGGAGGTCTCGCTGTTGAGGTCGTCCAGGCGCACGTCGGACAGCACGTGCAGCATGCTGGAGACCGTCACGACCCGCGCGCCGGGCGTCGCCAGCAGCTTGGGCAGCAGCAGTCCGGTGAGCGCGAAGTGCCCCAGGTGGTTGGTGCCGAACTGCATCTCGAAGCCGTCCGCGGTGGTGCGGTACGGCAGCGCCATCACGCCGGCGTTGTTGATCAGCAGGTCCAGCCGGTCGCCGCAGAAGTCGGTCAGGCCCTCGGCGAACTGCCGCACGGACGCCAGGTCGGCCAGGTCCAGCGCGCGGAACTCCGCCTCGGCGGCGGGGACTTCGGAACGCAGCCGGGCCAGCGCCGTCGTGCCCCGCTCCGCGCTGCGGCAGGCCAGCACCACACGGGCGCCGCGCCGCGCCAGTTCACGGGCGGTGACGTAGCCGAGGCCGCTGTTGGCGCCGGTGACGATCGCCGCGCGGCCGGTCTGGTCGGGGATGTGGCTGGTGTTCCACCGGGTCACGCCGTACTCCTCGGTAGGGGAGGCCCAGCCTACGCCCGGCCCCGGGAGGGGATCCTGGGGGCATGCCCCGCCCGACCCGCCCGGCCCGCCGCCTGCGCGCGCTGCTCGCCGCCCCGTTCACGCCGCGCGCCCTGGCCGCCCTGCTGCACGCCCTGATCGGGCCGGTGCTCGCGCTGCCGGGCGCGGTGCTGGTGCTGGTCGGCCTGCTCGTGGGGGCGGTGCTGTCCTGGACGGCGCTCGGTCCCTGGCTGCTGGCCCTGACGGTGCGCGGCGCCCTCGCCCTGGGGGACCTCCAACGGGCGCTGACCCAAGCCCTGTTGGGAGAGGCGATCGCGCCCGCCGGGCGGCGCACCGCCCCCGGGGCGTTCGGCTGGCGGCGCGCCCTCCTCGGCGACCGGGCCGGCTGGCGCGCGGTGGCCGCCACCGTCCTCGCCCCGCTGACCGCGCTGCCACCGCTGCTCGCCGCCGTCCTCGGCTACCTCTACGGCCCGTTGGCGCTCGCCCACCCCGTCCTGCGCCACTGGAACTACGTCACCGTGCACGGACCCGACGGCTCCGTCCGCCGGGTCGGACTGCTGATCCACGGCGTGGAGTTCGACAGTTGGCCGCGCTGGACGCTGGTCGTGGCGGCCGGCGCGCTGCTGACCCTGCTCGCGCCCCACCTGGTCCGCCGCGCCGACGCCCCGCACCGGATGCTGCTGCGCGCCCTGCTCGGCCCCAGCGCCGCCGACGCCCGCATCCGCACCCTGGAGGAGACCCGGGCGCACGCCGTCGAGGACGCCGCCGCCACCCTCCGCCGGATCGAACGCGATCTGCACGACGGCACCCAGGCCCGCCTGGTCGGCCTGGGCATGCAGCTCACCCTGATCCGCGAGCTGCTCACCCAGGACGCCGGCCGGGACCGCCTGTTGACCACCGTCGCCCGCGCCCAGGACAACGCCACCCAGGCCATCACCGACCTGCGCCACCTCGTCCGCGGCATCCACCCGCCCGCCCTCGACGAGGGCCTGGCCACCGCGCTGGCCACCCTGGCCGCCGACGCCCCGCTCCCGGTCGCCCTGCACACCACGCTCACCCACCGCCCCACCCCCGCCCTGGAGTCCATCGCCTACTTCTGTGCCGCCGAACTCCTCGCCAACACCGTCAAGCACAGCGGCGCCACCGCCGCCGCCATCGAGGTGCACGGCGACGGCCGCGCACTGCTGCTCTGCGTACGGGACGACGGGCGCGGCGGCGCGGTACCCGGCGCGGGGAGCGGCCTGACCGGCCTGCTCGGCCGGGTCCGCACCGTGGACGGCACCCTGACCTGCGACAGCCCGCCCGGAGGGCCTACCGTGGTCACGGTCCGCCTCCCGTATCCGGCCGCGCACCCCGCCGCCCAACGGGCCAGCTGACCCCACCCGTTGACCACTTCCCACGGACAGGAACCATGCGCGTCGTCATCGCCGAGGACTCCGCGATTCTGCGGGAGGGCCTGGTCCAACTGCTGGAACTGCGCGACGTACGGGTCGCGGCCGCCGTCGCCGACGCCGAGGCGCTGCTCGCCGCCGTCGACGCGCACCGCCCGGACGTCGCGGTGATCGACATCCGGCTGCCGCCCGGCCACCGCGACGAGGGCCTGCGGGCCGCCGTCGCCCTGCGGCGGTCCCACCCCGACACCGGCGTGCTGATCTTCTCCCAGTACGTCGAGACCGCCTACGCGGACCGCCTCTTCGGCTCCGGCGCGGGCTTCGCCGGCGTCGGCTACCTGCTCAAGGAACGGGTGGTGGACATCGGCGAGTTCGTCGACGCCCTGCACCGGGTGGCGCGCGGCGGCACCGCCCTCGACCCCGACGTGGTCAGCCAGCTCTTCGGCGCCGTCCGCCGCGCCACCGCCCTGGACGCGCTCACCCCGCGCGAGCGGGAGGTACTGGCCCTGATGGCCCAGGGCCGCACCAACCACTCCATCGCCACCGCGCTGACCGTCACCGAGCGGGCCGTCGAGAAGCACATCGCCAACCTCTTCGGCAAGCTGGACCTCCCGCCCTCGGAGACCGACCACCGCCGGGTCCTGGCGGTTCTGCGCTACCTGGAGGCGGCCCGGTAGCACCGACCGGACCGCCCCAAGAGGCCACTGTCCGCTAGCTGTTGACCTGCGCCGGGCACAGCCGCCGCGGCTGCTTCTCGCCGCGCAGTCGGGCGTCCACGCACCCGCCCGGCAGCCCGTCGTACGCCCGGCCGCCGAAGTTGGCGGTCACCGTCAGCGTCCCGTCCCCGAACACCGTGCGCTGCACGCTCCGGTCACCGGTCAACCACCGGAACGACGTCATCTCCTCCGTCCCCGCGGCCTTGTGCAGCGGCGCGAAGTACTTCTGCAACGCCGCCAGCTCCTTCCCGTTCTCCGCGATCGACGGCCCGTCCAGCACGAAGTTCAACGGCGTGTTGTTGAGCATCGCCAGCAGCGCCCGGGTGGTCTTCTGCGCCGGCAGCTTGTCGTAGGACAGCTCCCAGCGCTCGGCGTTGACCAACGACCCGTGCAGCGCCGTCTCGTACAGCGGCACGCGGTACTTCGGGTCGTACATGGCCGTGGCCAGGTCGGCGGGGAGCGTCACCGGCTTGAAGAAGTTCTTCGGCGCGTTCTGCGGGTAGTAGCCGCCCCAGGTGGCCTTGTCCCGCTCCAGCGGCCACAGCCCGTCGGCGACCGGCGTCCCCGACCCGTGGTCGAAGGCCAACACCCCGTTCGCCCACGGCTGCGCCGACTCCGACCCGAGCACGAAGTCCTTGGCCAGCCGCCCCATCCGGGCCAGCCGGTTCGCCCGGTCCCCGGCCCTGGTCATCTCGTGGCCCGCGCCGTGGTCCCGGAACACCTCGCCGGTCGCGTCCACGTCCAGGAAGTAGCTGTCCGCCCCGTTGGCGGTCATCTCCCGCGTCCGGTCGGCCAGATAGTGCTCGGTCGGCTCCGCCTTCTCGAACGCCCGCGAGCTCAGATAGCACCCGCGCCCCCCGAACCCGGTCTCCGGCGACCCGTCCGCCTTCCGCACGCAGAAATCCGGATACACCGTCCCCGGCCACGTGGACGTGGGGCTGTCCGCCGTCTTCGCGTCCTGCCCGTTGGCGAACGAGTCGTACGGCCCGACGAGGTACCCGGCCTGCTCGGCCGCCCGCACCGCCGCCGCGTCCATCGGGTCCGGCCCGGCGTCGTACCCGAGCCACATCCGGTCCACGCCCGACTTCCGCAGCCGCGACACCCCTTCCGCGGTCCGCGCCTGGCCCCACACATACGCGTGGAACGCGCCCAGCAGCTTCCCGTTCGCCGGATTCCTCGCGATCTTCTCCCGCAGGCTGCCCAACTGCCCGCGCTGCGCGAGGTACGACCGGTAGTCGGCCGCCGGCGCCACCGGGTTCCCGTCCGTCAGCGCGAAGGACACCTCGTAGTCCCGCGTCCCGTCCCCCGCGTCGAAGTCGTGCGCCGCGGTCGCCCGCAGCGCCCCGCCCTCCGACGCGAACCGCAGCGACGTCCCGATGTCCGTCGGCGTCACATAACTCACCCCGTGCCGTGCCCCGTTGCCCCGCGAGGCGTCCCCGCCCATCGCGTACCCCCACAACGGCAACGCCAGGTCCGCCCCCACGTCCACCGTGCTGCCGACCAGCCCGCCGCGCCCGGAGTTCCAGAACGCGTCCCGCACCGGGATGTCCAACCCCTCGCCGCGCGGCACCTGCACGTCCGACGCGGCCCGGTCGGTCCCGGTCACCGGCCAGCTCACCGACTGGTCCCGGTCCGAGCGGACCCGGATCGCCAGCCGCCCCTGCTCCGAACGCGCCGTCACCGTCAGCCCCTTGCCCGGATACGACCAGCGCGCCCCGTCCGCCGTCCGCGCCACCGGCCCGGGCTGCCCGAGCCCGCCCCTCGCCCCCTCGGACAGCACCAACCGCGTCCCGTCCCCGGCCCGCGCGCTCACCGCCAACGTCGCGGTGTCCACGCTCGCCGTCCCCCCTTCCACCGGCAGCGTCAACCGCCCGCCCCGCACCGTCCCGGCCTGCGCACTCCCACACCCGGAAACCCCGAACGTGGTGGCGGTCAACGCCATCGATACGGCAATCACTCGCGTGAGTCTGGATGTCATGGCCATGTAGATAGTGACGGGGTTTAAGAAGGTTCTAAGAAGGGGGGCGAACGGGCCACGGGGAATGGCTGGTTGGCTGGGTTCCCGGCGCCCTTGCCCGTGCGTAGATTCCCAAGCCCGCGCGAGGCAGGTGCCCTGTGTGCTCGGCGCGCGGTGTGCGTATCGATTCCGGCAGAGGGGAGAGCGGCATGGGCCGCATGTGGGAACCCGATCCGTCGGCGCGGTTCCAACGACGGTTGGGGAAGTCCGCGCACGAACTCGACCACTCCGACGGCAAGGACGAGTGCCCGGACATCTGGCAGCTCGACAACGGCGATGTGGCCGTGATCGGCCGGGACCTCACCGCCCACTACGGCCCGAGCCTCCCCGTCGGCGTGCGGCTCGCCGAGGGCGAACGGTTGGTCGTGATCCCCGGGATCATGCTCAGCGCGGCCAAGCCGGACATACCCGAGGCCTGAACTCCGCGCCCGCCGGCGGACGCCGCCCTACCCCTTTCACCCCCGTGCCAGTCTCCGCGCCGCCAACTCCGCGTACACCGCCGCCCCGTCCGCCAGTACCGCATCGTCGAACTCGGCCAGCGGCGAATGGTTGTTGGGGGTGCGCTCCGGGTCCGCGCCGGGCGGCGGCGCCCCCAGCATCGTCATCACGCCCGGCACCTCGCCCAGCACCCGCGAGAAGTCCTCCGACGCCGGCACCGGGTTCGGCCGCCGCACGAACCGTTCCTCGCCCAGCGCCTCCCGGACCGCCCGCGCCACGAAGTCCGCCTCGGCCTCGTCGTTCACCGTCACCGGATACGTCTCGACGAACTCCGCGTCCACCGCCACCCCGTGGGCCGCCGCGATGCCCCGGCACACCTCCACCGTGCCGTCCTTGACCCGCGCCTGCGCCGCCGGCGAGAAGCTGCGCACCGTCGCCCTGAAGGACGCGGTCTCCGGGATCACGTTCACCTGCGTCCCCGCGTGGAACATCCCCACCGACAGGACCACCGGGTCGAACACGTCGAAGCTGCGGGTGATCCACTCCTGCAACGCCGTCACCATCGCACACGCCGCCTGCACCGGGTCCTTGGCCCGGTGCGGCATGGACCCGTGCCCGCCGGCCCCGCGCACCCTCACCCGCAGCACGTTGGACGCCGACATCATCGGCCCGCCGCGGGCCTGGAAGACCCCGCTCGGCACCCCCGCCGACAGCACGTGCAGCGCGTACGCCGCCACCGGCCGTCGCCCGGCCGCCTCCAACACCCCCTCGGCCAGCATGTGTCGGGCCCCGTCGTGCCCCTCCTCGCCCGGCTGGAACATGAACACCACGTCCCCGGCGAGCCGGTCCCGGTGCGCGGCGAGGAGTTTGGCCGCCCCGACGAGCATGCTGGTGTGCAGGTCGTGCCCGCAGGCGTGCATCCGCCCGTTGTCCGCGGCGAAGTCCACGGTGGTGCGCTCGGCGACCGGCAACGCGTCCATGTCGCCGCGCAGCAGCACCACGGGCCCGGGCGCCGCTTCGCCGGCCCCGCCGCGCAACACCGCCGTCACGGAGCTCAATTGCTCGCCGGTGCGCACCTCCAGCGGCAGGCCGTCCAGTTCGGCGAGCACCGCCTCCTGCGTGCGGGGGAGGTCGAGCCCGGTCTCCGGAATCCGGTGCAACGCGCGCCGCAGGCGCACGAGGTCGTCGGACAGGGCACGAGCATCGTCACGCAGGTCCACGGGGTCCTCCTCAGCCGGCGGCCAACTCCCCATTCTTGACCGCCCGGAGGAACGAGGACCACCCCGCCGCGGGGACCGTGACCACGTCCCCGTCGGGCACCTTGCTGTCCCGTATGGGGACGACGCCGTGGGTGGTGGAGTGACCAGGCGAGATTTCAAGGCACGCCCCGCCGTCGCCTTCGCTGTGGGACGACTTGATCCATATGAAGTCGCGGGAGAACTCCAGGCATTGGCCCCCGTTGGCGTCGCTGTAGGAGGACTTGACCCAGGTGGTGGCGGCCAGATCCAAGTCGGGGATCATTCTTGGTACTCCTTCAGCAGTTTCTCGATCAGCGTCAGTGACTTGTCAGGGGCCAGGGCGTGCGCCCGGAGCAGATCGTAGTCATCCAGGGCTGCTTCGACCGTTTGTGCGGAGTCGTGCATTCGTCCTCCTACCCGGGTTTCCGTGTAGAGCACCGTGGGGCTGTCCTTGAATCGCATCACGGTGAATGGCTTAGTGGACGCAGCGGGAGCCCCTGCTGAGAACGGCATCACCTGAATCGTGATGTGGGGTGACTTGGCAGTTTCCAGCAGGTACTTGAGCTGTATAGACATGACATCGCTGTCTCCTACGACTGTTCGCAGGCATGCCTCGCTGAGGATCGCCCACAGGATGGGTGGGCTCTCTCGATCGAACACCTCCCGCCTTCGGCGCCTGGCTGCCACCTTGGCTTCGATCAAGTCCCGGTCCTCGTGAGTGAAGTACGTACCGAAGACGGCGCGGGCGTACGCCTCCGTCTGGAGAATTCCCATCACGAGGTCCGTCGAGTAGTCCAGGATCCGCGAAGCCTTCCGCTCCAGGTTCAGATACGGAACGAACCACGACGGATGGTCCCCCTCGTCGATCCGTTGCAGCATGCCGGTGAACAACTCGCCGGTGCCGAAGGCGAGATCGCAGCCGCGGGCGAACTTCATGCTGGGGCGGGGGAGCATCTTTCCCGCCTCGACTCTGCTGACGTACGCCTCCGAGTAGCCCGCCGCCTTGCCGAGCTGCTTCTGCGTCAGCTTGCGGGCGAGTCTGACCTGTTTGACGTCGTGCCCGAAGCGTTGGAGTGGGTTCAAGCGCGGGGACGGGGTCGTCTCGTCCAAGGCTGTGACCTTTCACCATGGGGTCGTGTCCAGCATCGCGGCAGGCGGCAGACTTGCGCGCCGCCGCTCAAGTGACGCAATTCTATTGCCCGCAGGGCGGGTCGAGTGACCAAATGGCTACAGAACGTGCGGATGGAGGTTGATGAGAATGATGGACGTTTCACCGCGACTTCTGCCGTGGTCGAGCCTGGACGGTAAGCCCTGTTACCTGGTCGGTGAGGGTGGTGGGTTCCTGTCCCGTATGGCGGACGAGATGGAGGAGGCGCAACTCTTCCTCGCCGGTGGGCTCATCGAGGACGCGCAGCGGGTCTTCGCCGCCCGGAGCTGGACCGCCGGAGAACTCCACCTTCTCGCCGTGGAGTTGGCCGAATCGCTGGTGGAGGTGCGACGGGTGGCGAAGAGCCGGGGTGCGCGCCTGCTGGCCGTTTCGGGGGCGGGAGCCTAGGCGCCGGCGCCCGGAACGTCAGCCGCGAGGCCGTCCAGGCGGGCCAAGTCCGCGTCCGTGAGGGAGATTTCGGACGCGGCGAGGTTCTCGTCCAGGTGGGCGGGGGAGCCGGTGCCGGGGGTCGGGAGCAGGGCAGGGGAGCGGTGCAGGAGCCAGGCCAGGGCGATCTGGCCGGTGGTCGCGCCGTGGGCGGCGGCGAGGGCGGTCAGCGCATCGGCGGCGGGACCGGCGGAACCGTCCGTCAGGGCGCCGTGGCCGAGCGGGAACCACGGCAGGAACGCCGTCCCGGTCCGCTCGCACAGCGTCAGTACGTCCTCGGAGGCGCGGTCCAGCACGTTGTAGCGGTTCTGGACGGCGGCGATCGGGGCCAGTTCGCGGGCCCGGGCCAGTTCCGTCGCGCTGACGCTGTCCAGGCCGATGTGGCGGATCTTGCCGGCCCGTTGGAGCTCCAGCAGGGTGCCCAACTGGTCCGCCATCGGGACGTCGGGGTCCAGCCGGTGGAGCTGGTAGAGGTCGAGGGTGTCGGCGCGCAGCCGCCGCAGGCTCGCGTCGCACATGGCGCGCAACTGCTCCGGGCGGCCGGCGAGGTGCCAGACGTCCGGGCCGGTGCGGACGACGCCGCCCTTCGTGGCGACGACCAGCCCGTCCGGATACGGGTACAGGGCGCGGGCCACCAACTCCTCGGCCACGTCCGGTCCGTAGTTGTCGGCGGTGTCGATCAGCGTGACGCCGGCGTCGACGGCCCGCCGCAGCAACGTCACCGACCGCTCGGGGGCCTCGTGGCGCGGCCCCCAGTAGCCGGGGCCGACCAGACCCCCGGTCCCGAACCCCAGCCGCCGCACGGGCAGCGTCCCCCCCGACGGAGAAAGTCATCCGGATATCCATGGCCGGGAGCCTAGATGGCGGCCGCTCCCTAAGATCACCTGGTGCCCTCTGACATATCGCTGCTCACGCTCGCCCTGCTGTGCCTGGCCGCCCTGGCCGCGGGATGGATCGACGCGGTGGTGGGCGGCGGCGGCCTGCTGCTGCTCCCGGCCCTGTTGGTGGGGCTGCCACACACGCCCACCGCGTTCGTCCTCGGCACCA
Source organism: Streptomyces sp. NPDC090442 (assembly GCF_044769405.1). Classification (NCBI taxonomy): domain Bacteria; kingdom Bacillati; phylum Actinomycetota; class Actinomycetes; order Kitasatosporales; family Streptomycetaceae; genus Streptomyces; species Streptomyces sp. NPDC090442. The sequence continues at coordinate 134,871 of NZ_JBIVXW010000010.1, read as the reverse complement.
ACAAGTCGACCGCCATCGTGGGCACCGCCGCGGCCGCCGTCACCTACGTCCGCAAGGCGCCGATCGACGTCCGCACCGCGCTGCGCATCGGGGGCGCGGCGCTCGCCGGCTCGGTGGGCGGGGCGTTCTTCGCGGCCGGGATCAACAGCGCGGTGCTCCGCCCGCTGATCATGGCCGTGCTGGTCGGTGTCCTGGTCTTCGTCCTCGTCCGGCCGGCCTTCGGGGCCGCCGCGGCGCCCGCCGGCCCGGTCTCCCGGCGGCGGATGGTGGCGGCCGTCCTGCTCGCGGGCCTGGGCATCGGCTTCTACGACGGCCTGATCGGGCCCGGCACCGGCGCGTTCCTGGTCGTCGCGCTGGCCGCCCTGCTCCACATGGACCTGGTCACCTCGTCCGCCACCGCCAAGGTCGTCAACGTCTGCACCAACATCGGCGCGCTGACGATGTTCGCCTTCCAGGGCACGGTGCTGTGGCAACTGGGCGCGCTGCTCGCCCTGTTCAACCTCGTCGGCGGCACGGTCGGCGCCAGGATGGCGCTCAAGCGGGGTACCGGCTTCGTCCGCGGCGTCCTCGTCCTCGTCGTCCTCGTCCTGCTGTGCAAGCTGGCGTACGACCAGTGGTTCGCCGCCTGAGCGGGCGCCGTTCGCGGCCGGCGGACGTCAGCCGTGGATCGGCGTCCGCGCCCTGACGCCCGGGGCCCGTTCGCTGACCTCCGTCACGACCGTCAGCAGCGCCACCGAGTCCTCGATCGCGCGCAGCCCGTGCCGGGCGTGCGGGACCGGCGCGAGGTGACCAGCCGTCAGTTCCTGTTCGCCGCCGCCCGGTCCGGTCAGTCGGACCCGGCCGCGCAGCACCTGGAGGCTGGCCGCCGGCGGCGTGTTGTGCTCGTCCAGCGCGATGCCGGCCAGCAGCGCGATCACGGTCTGGCGCAGCGGTCCGTCGTGCACGAAGAGGTGGGCGCTGCGCCCGTGGGCGGAGGCCCTGGCGTCGTCGAGCTGGTCGCGGACGAGGGTTTCGAGGTTCACCATGGCGCGCGCCTTTCGATGCGGTCCGGGCTGCGGGAGGGGCGACGGCGGGGCTTCCTCCTCCATCGTTCTCCGTGGCCCGCACGGCGCAACCGGGGCGCCGGGAACCGGCCGTCCACACCCCGGGCCCGATGGGACGTCCGGGTGCTTGACCGCCTACGGCGGCCCGCCGTACGCCTGTTGATCATCGGGGTCCGTACGATGCGGCAGGATCCCTTGATCGAAAGATTGAAAGATCGACGGGCTGGAGAACGACACCGTGCGACCCGCAGTCCCCCCACCGACCGCGAAGGCTGTGTGACCGTGGCCGACCCCACCGCCCTGAACGAACCCCCCGCCGCCGTCCCCGCACCGGACGGGCCACCGGCGCGGTTCCTGACCGTCATGACGACCATCGACAGCGAGCAGAAGGCCGAGCGGCTGGCGCGCGGCGCCATCGAGGGCCGGTTCGCCGCCTGCGCCCAGATCAGCGCGCCGGTCACCTCGGTGTTCCGTTGGAACGGCGCCGTGGAGACCAACCAGGAGTGGCAGGTGCTGTTCAAGACGGCCGGCGCCCGCTACGCGGCCCTGGAGGCGTACCTCCTCGACGCGCACGACTACGACACCCCGGAGATCATCGCCACCCCGGTCACCCACGGGGGCGCCGGGTACCTCGCCTGGGTCGTGAAGGAGACGAGCTGACGTGCCGAGCAGAGCACAGTGCCGGACGCGCCGGCGGAGGAGGGCGGTGACCGTCGCCCTGGGCATGGCCTTCGGCCTCGCCGCCTCCCCGGCGGGCCACGCGGCCGGGACCGAACCGGGGGCGCACGGCGTCCAGTCCTCCCACAGCCACCAGTCCCGCCCGCACGCCACCTGGACCAGCAAGGACGCCGCGGCCTTCTGGACGCCCCGGCGGATGGCGCAGGCGGCCCCGCCCGAGCGCGGCGCCGCCGCGGCCGCGGTCTCCTCCCAACAGGCCCCGACCGCCGAGCACTTCGACGGCATCCCGTCCGTCGGCGTGCTGTTCTCCGTCGACGGCGACGCCCGCGAACACCACTGCACCGCCAGTGTGGTGCACAGCCCGCACGGCAACCTGATCCTCACCGCCGGGCACTGCAACCCGGGCGCGCGCGCCGCGTTCGTCCCCCAGTACCGGTCCGGGGAGGACGGCCGGCCCTACGGGGTGTGGGCCATCGAGGACACCTACGCCTACTCGGACCGGGCCACCGACGGGGACGGCGCCGACCTCGACTTCGCCTTCGCCTCCGTCGCCCCGGACGACTCCGGCCGGCGCATCGAGGAGGTCACCGGCGCCAACGTCCTGACCGGGACGCCCGGTTACCGCAACCAGGTCAGCGTCATCGGCTACCCCAGCGTCCACAGCGACCCCGCGGACCGGGCCGTGCGCTGCGCCACCACCACCCGGCGCCTGGCGGGCACCCGCCAACTCCAAATGGAGTGCAACGGGTTCTACGGCGGCACCTCCGGCAGCCCCTGGATCGCCGGCTACAACCCGCGCACCCACACCGGCCGGGTCATCGGCGTCATCGGCGGCGTCAACGGCGGCGGCCCCCGTGGCCCGCACAGCGACCGGACCTCCTACAGCCCCTACTTCGGCAAGGAGATCCTCAGCCTCTACGACCGCGCCAGCAGGGCCGGCGACCGGGAGGAAGAGGAGGGCGACTAGCCCGCGCGCCCAAGGAGGACGGCCTGGCGGTGGTGCCCTAACGGAGCGCCGCCGCCAGGCCGTTCTCCTTGGGGCCGAGGAAGTGCGGATCGGGCCGCAGCACCGCCTCCGCGGTCGCCTTGCCCGCCGCGAGGATCTCCCGCACCCCGCCGTACGCCCAGGTCACGTCGTGCCGGGCGGCGACCCCGACGCCGTACGCGTCGATCCCGGCGGCCGAACACAGCGCCAGCGCCCGCCGGATGTGGAACCCCTGGCTGACCAGCACCGCCCGGTCCACGCCGAAGACGCGGTGGGCGCGCGCACAGGAGTCCCAGGTGTCGAAGCCCGCGTGGTCGCCGACGATCTTCCCCGCCGGGACGCCGTGCCGCACCAGATAGCCGCGCATCGCGTCCGGCTCGTCGTAGTCGGTGCGGCCGTTGTCGCCGGTGACCAGGACCGCGCGCACCGTGCCGGCCCGGTAGAGGCGCACCGCGGCGTCCAGCCGGTCGGCGAGGTAGGGCGACGGCTCGCCGTTCCACAGGCCGGCGCCGAACACCACCGCCACCGGGGCGGCCGGGACGTCGGCGACCGTCCGCACGCGCGGACCCGCGGTGGCGTTCAACCAGGTCGCCGGCAGCAGCGCGAACACCGACAGCGCCACCACCACCTGGAACGCCCGGCGCTGCCCCCGCCGGGTCCGCGGCGGCCGGATCCGCCGTAGCCACCCCAGGCCCGCCCGCAGCCCCCGCATGTCCCGCCCCCGTCTCCCCCGGAGCCCGCCGGCCGTCGCGCCGGGACCCTCCGCGTGCGTTCCCCACCGTGCTCGCTTCCCGCAAGCTGCGACGTGGTGCGGGCTGGCATGGTTGCAGTGCGGGCGGCCCGCTGCCGTCGGCAACGTCACACCGCACCGCCCGTGGAGGACCGCGATGACCACCCAGGCCGAGCGCCTGCCGTTCTTCGTCTACGGGACGCTGCGCCCCGGCGAGGCCAACTACGGCCGCACCCTGCGCGGCCGGACCGTCGCCGAGGAACCGGCCCGCATCTCGGGCGCAGTGCTCTACGAGGGCCCCGGCTACCCCTACGCCACGGCCGGGCCCGCCGACGCCGTGGTGCACGGCACCCTGATCCACCCCCGGCCCGCCGACTACGAGGCCGTCCGGTCCGCGCTGGACCTCCTGGAGGGCTACACCCCCGGCACCCCCGTGGGCGCCGGCAACCTCTACGAACGCGTCGCCGTCGAGGCCGTCCGCCCCGACGGCCACACCGCGCGCGCCTGGGTCTACCTGGCCGGCGAGCCGCTCGCCACCCGCCTGCGCGCCACCGGCACCCCGCTCGCCGACGGCCGCTGGACCGGCCGCGCCGCCCCGCGGTCCCCCGGATAACCTGGACGACTCGTCCCGTACGGGCGACCCGTTCCCCTCCGGGACGCGCCGTTCCGCACGGCCGAGGCGCCAACCCGCCCCCGCAGCACAGCAGAACAGGTGTCACCCGTGGCCTCCAACACCCCGCACACCGCCGCCCACCGCCCCCTGCCCAAGGCCGAACTGCACCTCCACATCGAGGGCACCCTGGAGCCCGGCCTGGCCTTCGCGCTCGCCGCCCGCAACGGCGTCACCCTGCCCTACGCCACCGAGGACGAGCTGCGCCGCGCCTACTCCTTCGCCGACCTCCAGTCGTTCCTCAACCTCTACTACGCGCTGATGGAGGTGCTGCGCACCGAGGACGACTTCGCCGACCTGGCGCACGCCTACCTGGCCCGCGCCAAGGAGCAGGGCGTCCGGCACGCCGAGATCTTCTTCGATCCGCAGGCGCACACCTCCCGCGGCGTCCCCGTCGGGACGGTGGTCCGCGGCCTGACCCGCGCCCTGGACGCCGCCCCCGAGACCTACGGCATCACCACCCGGCTCATCATGTGCTTCCTGCGCGACGAGAGCGCCGACTCGGCCCTGGAGACCTTCGAGGCGGCCCGCCCCTACCTGGACCGGATCACCGCCGTCGGCCTGGACTCCGCCGAGGTCGGCCACCCGCCGTCGAAGTTCCAGGAGGTCTTCGCGCTGGCCCGGGAGGCCGGCCTCAAGTGCGTCGCGCACGCCGGCGAGGAGGGCCCGGCGTCCTACGTCTGGGAGGCGCTGGACCTGCTCAAGGTGGACCGCGTCGACCACGGGGTGCGCTGCATGGAGGACGAGCGCCTGGTCGCCCGCCTGGTGGCCGACCGGACCCCGCTCACCGTCTGCCCGCTGTCCAACGTCCGGCTGCGGGTCGTCGACGACCTCGCCGACCACCCGCTGCCCGCCATGCTCGACGCCGGGCTGCTGGTGACCCTCAACTCCGATGACCCCGCGTACTTCGGCGGCTACGCCGACGACAACTTCACCGCCGTACGCGACGCCCTCGCCCTGGACGAGGAGACCCTGCGGACGCTCGCCCGCAACTCCTTCGAGGCGTCCTTCCTGGACGACGAGACCCGCGCCGCGTACCTGAAGGAACTCGACGCCCACTGAAGCCGTCACCGGGTGGTGTGCCGGGCCGCCGCCCTCGGACGCGGCCCGGCACACCGCCCGCCCCGGGGGAGAGCCCCTTCCACCCTGTCCCGTATTGCACCGTGATGACCGGGTGCTGCACGCGTACCGGATCCGACATCGAGGGCATGGACAGAGCTACCGTCGCTGTATGACGGGCACACCATCGGCCACCGGGCCCCACGGCGGCCACGACCCGCGCGCGCAGTTCCCCGGCTACACCGCCGCGGACGCCGAACGCTGGGTCCCCGAACCGGACAAGCGCCCCGGACGCACCGCCTTCCAACGCGACCGCGCCCGGGTCCTGCACTCCGCGGCGCTGCGCCGCCTCGCGGGCAAGACCCAGGTCGTCACCCCCGGCAGCGCCACCCCGGACTGGGACGCCAGCCCGCGCACCCGGTTGACGCACTCCCTGGAGTGCGCCCAGGTGGGCCGCGAACTGGGCGCCGCCCTCGGCTGCGACCCGGACCTCGTGGAGGCCGCCTGCCTGGCGCACGACCTCGGCCACCCGCCCTTCGGGCACAACGGCGAACAGGCCCTCAACGCGATCGCCGCGCCCTGCGGCGGCTTCGAGGGCAACGCCCAATCGCTGCGCCTGCTGGCCCGTTTGGAGCCCAAGCGGTTCGTGCCCGCCCCGGACGGCGGCGCCCCCGTCAGCGTCGGGCTCAACCTCACCCGCGCCACCCTGGACGCCGCCACCAAGTACCCCTGGCCGCGCGGCGGACACCCCGACGGGCCGACCGCCACCAAGTTCGGCGTCTACGCCGACGACCTGCCGGTGTTCGCCTGGTTCCGGCAGGGCGCCCCCAGCGCCGCCCGCAGCTTCGAGGCGCAGGTCATGGACTGGTCCGACGACGTCGCCTACTCGGTGCACGACGTCGAGGACGGGCTGCACGCCGGCCACCTGGACCCCAACGTCCTGCTCGCCGACCCCGAGCGCGCCGAGATCTTCGCCCTCGCCGCGGACCGCTACGCCCCCGGCGCCGACGAGGCGGCCCTCGCCGCCGCCCTGGACCGCCTCCTGGACCAGGAGTGGTGGCCGCACGGCTACGACGGCACCGCACTCGCCCAGGCTCGCCTCAAGGACGCCACCAGCCAACTCATCGGCCGTTTCTGCCTGGCCGCCGAGATCGCCACCCGGGACCGCTTCGGACCCCCCGGAAGCCGAACGGGCCCCGGAGGAGCCGGCGAACGGCTCACCCGGTACGCCGCGGAGCTGGTGGTTCCGGCCGAAACCCGGCTGGAATGCGCCGTTCTCAAGGCCGTCGCCGACCGCTACGTCATACAGCGCCCGGACCAGGAAGCGCTCCGCGCCGACCAGCGCGTGGTGATCGCCGAACTCGCCGAGGCGCTGCTCGCCCGCGCCCCCGACGGCCTTGACCCACAGTTCCGTTCGCTGTTCGAGGCGGCCGGCGACGACACCGCCCGGATGCGCGCCGTGATCGACCAGATCGCCGCGCTCACCGACGCCTCGGCGCGTAGTCTTCACGCCCGCCTCACGCGTCCCCCTGGTAACGGTTGGGGCAACCCAGGGTGACCCTTGGGGGGCAGCCCCTCTTCCCCCCTCACGCTCCGTGCGGGACCCTCGTCCACGCACCGGCGCAACGGAACCGGAAGACCGCCCGGCGCATCCAGGCAACGACGTACCGACAGAGCGACACACCGACGAAGCGGTGCGTCAAGGAAGCGAGGAGGAAACGGGGGGCAGCGCATACGGGGGCACCAACGGGGGGCATCGACGGGGGCGTTCACGGACGCGGACGTACGGCACCGCAACGAGGAGGAAGCAAGTGGTCGACGCACACCAGACGTTCGTCATCGTCGGGGGTGGACTGGCCGGGGCCAAGGCAGCGGAGACACTCCGCGCGGAAGGCTTCACCGGCCGGGTGATCCTCATCTGTGACGAGCGCGACCACCCCTACGAGCGCCCCCCGCTGTCCAAGGGGTACCTGCTCGGCAAGGACGAGCGGGACAGCGTCTTCGTCCACGAACCGGCCTTCTACGCCCAGGCCCGGATCGAGCTCCACCTAGGCCAGCCCGCCGTCCACCTGGACCCCGCGGGCCGCACCGTGCGGCTGGGCGACGGCACCCTGATCGCCTACGACAAGCTGCTGCTGGCCACCGGCGCCGAACCCCGCCGCCTGGACATCCCCGGCACCGGTCTGGCCGGCGTGCACCACCTGCGCCGCCTCGCCCACGCCGAACGGCTCCGCGGCGTGCTCGCCTCCCTGGGCCGCGACAACGGGCACCTCGTCATCGCCGGCGCCGGCTGGATCGGCCTCGAAGTCGCCGCCGCGGCCCGCACCTACGGCGCCGAGGTCACCATCATCGAGCCCGAGCCGACGCCCCTGCACGGCATCCTCGGGCCCGAACTCGGCGCGCTGTTCACCGACTTGCACGGCGAACACGGCGTCCGCTTCCACTTCGGCGCGCGCCTGACCGAGATCGTCGGCCAGGACGGCATGGTGGTCTCGGTCCGCACCGACGACGGCGAGGAACACCCCGCCCACGACGTGCTCGCCGCCATCGGCGCGGCCCCCCGCACCGCCCTCGCCGAACAGGCCGGCCTCGCCGTCGTCGACCGCGCCGACGGCGGCGGCATCGCCGTCGACGCCGCGCTGCGCACCTCCGACCCGTACATCTACGCCGCCGGTGACGCGGCCGCCGCCGACCACCCCCTGTTGGACACCCGGCTGCGCGTCGAGCACTGGGCCAACGCCCTCAACGGCGGCCCGGCGGCCGCCCGCGCCATGCTCGGCCAGGACATCAGCTACGACCGCGTCCCGTATTTCTTCTCCGACCAGTACGACCTCGGCATGGAGTACTCCGGCTACGCCCCGCCCGGCTCCTACGACCAGGTCGTCTGCCGCGGCGACGTCGGCAAGCGGGAGTTCATCGCCTTCTGGCTCCACCAGGGCCGCGTGCTGGCCGGCATGAACGTCAACGTCTGGGACGTCGCCGGGCCGATCCAGCAACTGATCCGCTCCGGCGCCCCGTTGGACCCCGACAAGCTGGCCGATCCGACGATTCCGCTGACCGACCTTCTGACGTAGCGTGCCCGTATGAGCGAAGGCCCCACCCGCCCCACTGGTCCCGCTGGCAGCGACCAACCGGTGGCCGACGACACCGGCGCCCCGGCCGTCACCCTCGACGACGTCCGGGACGCCGCCCGGCGGCTGGCGGGCGTGGCCCACCACACCCCGGTGCTGCGCTCGCGCACCCTCGACGCGCGCACCGGCACCGAGGCGTTCCTCAAGTGCGAGAACTTCCAACGCGTCGGCGCCTTCAAGTTCCGCGGCGCCTACCACGCCCTCTCCCGCCTCACCCCCGAGCAACGGGCCCGCGGCGTGGTCGCCCACTCCTCCGGCAACCACGCCCAGGCCCTCGCCCTCGCCGCCCGCGAACTCGGCACCCACGCCGTCCTCGTGATGCCCGAGGACGCCCCGCGCAGCAAACGGGACGCCACCGCCGGCTACGGTGCCGAGATCGTCGCTTACGACCGCTACACCCAGGACCGCGCCGCCCTCAGCGGCCGCCTCGCCCGGGAGCGCGGCCTGACCCTGATCCCCCCGTACGACCACCCGCACGTCATCGCCGGACAGGGCACCGCGGCGCTGGAGCTCATCGAGGAGACCGGCCCGCTCGACGCCCTCCTCGTCCCCGTCGGCGGCGGCGGACTGATGGCCGGCTGCGCCACCGCCGCCACCGCCCTGGTCCCCGGCATCCGCATGATCGGCGTCGAGCCCGAGGCCGGCGACGACACCCGCCGCTCCCTGGCCGCCGGCCACCGCGTCACCATCCCGGTGCCCCGCACCATCGCCGACGGCCAGGCCGTCGACACCCCCGGCGCCCTGACCTTCCCGATCAACCAGCGGCTGGTCGACTCCGTGGTCCTGGTCACCGACGACGAGATCCGCGCCGCCATGGCCTTCGCCTTCGAACGCCTCAAGATCGTCGTCGAGCCCAGCGGCGCCACCGGCCTCGCCGCCCTGCTCACCGGCCGTCTGGACCCCCTCCCGGCCCGCACCGGCGTGCTCCTCTCCGGCGGCAACATCGGCCTGCCGCGCTTCCTGGAACTGCTCGGCTGAGCCGCCCCGCCACCGGCGAAGATCCGCTGGGGGGTTCGCCCGCCCGGAGCTGTCGTACCTCCCCCGTAGAATTCACCCGTGGCAGGCAGGATCAACGATGACGATGTGAAGGCGGTGCGGGACGCGGTCCCGATCGACGCCGTCGTGTCCGAGTACCTCCAGCTCCGCAACGCCGGCGGGGGCAATCTCAAGGGCCTGTGCCCCTTCCACGACGAGAAGTCCCCCTCCTTCCACGTCAGCCCCGCCAAGGGGCTCTACCACTGCTTCGGCTGCCAGGAGGGCGGCGACACCGTCGACTTCGTCATGAAGATCGACCACCTCTCGTTCGCCGAGACCATCGAGCGCCTCGCCGCCCAGGCCGGCATCACCCTCCGCTACGAGGAGGGCGGCTACACCCCCGGCCGCCAGCAGGGCGAGCGCACCCGCCTCGTCGAGGCCCACAAGGCCGCCGCCCAGTTCTACACCGAGCAACTCGACGGCCCCGAGGCCGAGATCGCCCGCAGGTTCCTCGCCGAGCGCGGCTTCGAGCAGGCCCACGCAGCGCACTTCGGCGTCGGCTACAGCCCCGCCGGCTGGGACCACCTCACCCGCTTCCTGCGCGGCCGTGGCTTCAGCGACAAGGAGCTCGTCCTCTCCGGCCTCGCCCAGGAGGGCCGCCGCGGCCCCATCGACCGCTTCCGCGGCCGCCTGATGTGGCCGATCCGCGACATCTCCGGCGAGGTCGTCGGCTTCGGCGCCCGCAAGCTGCGCGACGACGACAACGGCCCCAAGTACCTCAACACCCCCGAGACCCCCCTCTACCGCAAGTCCCAGGTCCTGTACGGCATCGACCTCGCCAAGAAGGAGATCGCCAAGACCAACCGCGCGGTCGTCGTCGAGGGCTACACCGACGTCATGGCCTGCCACCTCGCCGGCGTCACCACCGCCATCGCCACCTGCGGCACCGCCTTCGGCGAGGGCCACATCAAGATCCTCCGCCGGCTGCTGATGGACAACTCCGGCTCCGAGGTGGTCTTCACCTTCGACGGCGACGCCGCCGGCCAGAAGGCCGCCCTGCGCGCCTTCGAGGACGACCAGAAGTTCGCCGCCGAGACCTCCATCGCCATCTCCCCGGGCGGCATGGACCCCTGCGACCTGCGGCTGGCCGAGGGCGACCACGCCGTCGCCACCCTCGTCGAGTCCCGCACCCCGCTCTTCGCCTTCGCCCTGCGCTCCATCGTGACCCGCTACAACCTCGACACCGAGGAGGGCCGGATCGCCGCCGTCGAGGAGGCCGTGCCGGTCGTCGCCGCCATCAAGGACCGCGGCCTGCGCGACCGTTACGCCATCCGTCTCGTCGGCCTCGTGGGCATCACCAGCCAGGCCGAGGAGCAGGCCATCGTCCGCCGCGTGCGCGGCCTGGCCCGCAGCCGCGACGACCGGTCCCCCCAGGCCCCCGCCCGCACCGCCGCCCGCGGCCCCGCCGGCCCCGCCGCGCCCGCCCCCACCGCCCAGCAGCGCGGCCCGGCCCTCAACCTCCGCAGCCCCGCCCGCATGGTCGAGCGCGAACTGCTCAAGCTCGCCCTCCAGCGCCCCGACCTGGTCGCCCCCGCCTTCGACGCCTACGGTGCCGACGAGTTCACCGCGCCCCCGTACGCCGTGGTCCGCCAGTGCATCCAGGAGGCCGGCGGAGTGTCCGCCGCGGACGCCGACTACACCGCCCGTGTCATGGACGCCGCCCCCGACGACACCATCCGCTCCATGATCACCGAGCTCTCCGTCGAGCCGCTGCACACCCGCCGCGACCCCGATCCGGCCTACGCCGGCGAGCAGTTGGTGCGCGTCCGCATCGCCGCCGTCGACGCCCGGATCGCCAGCCTGGAGGGCGCCGCCCGCCGCTGTGAGCTCCAAGGCGACCACGAGGGCGCCGCCGCCGTCCACAAGGAAGCCTGGGTCCTCCAGCAGTACGGCCAGACCCTCCGCGAACGCGGCGCCGCCGCCCTCTAGGGCCCGCCGGAGGGGCAGGGCCGGACCCGGCCAAGACCCGTGCGCCGGGCCCCAGTTCCTCCCGCCCCACCCGCACCCCGGGCCCCTCTGCCCCCGCCCGGAACCTCCGGGTAGCGAACTGGTCACGGACCGGACTCAAAAAGTGCCCGCACGCCCCTCGTGCGGCCACGTGTCGTACTCCACACTGAGGAGCGGTGCCTCACGTCCCCGGAGCGCGGCGCATCCGCCCGCACGCCCCGCCGTGCGGTCCGTGAGCCCCCGCGCAGCCGCTCGTGACGTGGGGTGGACGCGGCGGCTCGGTCGCCTCCGCCCCGGTCCTCGTGCCGCCCCAGCCGCGATCATCCTGGAGGTCGCCCCCGTGCAGACCCGGACCCTCTCCGCCGCAGCTGCCGGCGGCGCACCGACCGCACCACCCGATACCGGCCTCCTGACCGTGCCGGTCACCGTGCCCCAACAGCCCGACCCCCCGGCCGCCGAACTCCTCACCACGGAGCCCGCCCAGGAACCGCCCGAACCCTCCGCCCCACCGGACGCCCGGGACACGGAGGGCGCCGGAGACCTCACGGCCACCGAGGACACCACCGACACCGAGGACGCCACCGAACCCGCCGAGCCCACCCCCCGCCCCGACGCCGGCGGCCCCTCCTCCGACCTCTTCCGTCAGTACCTCCGCGAAATCGGCCGGATCCCCCTGCTCAGCGCCGCCGAGGAGGTCGATCTGGCCCGCCGCGTCGAGGCCGGCCTGTTCGCCGAGGAGAAGCTCACCCACACCCCCGACCTCGACTCCCAACTCGCCCACGACCTCGACACGTTGGTCGTCCGCGGCCGCATCGCCAAGCGCCGCCTGATCGAGTCCAACCTCCGCCTGGTGGTCTCCGTCGCCAAGCGCTACGTCGGCCGCGGCCTGACCATGCTCGACCTCGTCCAGGAGGGCAACCTCGGCCTGATCCGCGCCGTCGAGAAGTTCGACTACGCCCGCGGCTACAAGTTCTCCACCTACGCGACCTGGTGGATCCGCCAGGCGATGTCCCGCGCGCTCGCCGACCAGGCCCGCACCATCCGCGTCCCCGTCCACGTCGTCGAACTGATCAACCGCGTCGTCCGCGTCCAACGCCGCATGCTCCAGGAACGCGGCTACGAACCCACCCCCGAAGAGGTCGCCGCCCACCTCGGCCTCACCCCCGAACGCGTCACCGACGTCCTGCGGCTGGCCCAGGAACCGGTCTCCCTGCACGCCCCCGTCGGCGAGGAGGACGACGTCGCCCTCGGCGACCTCATCGAGGACGGCGACGCCGCCTCACCCGTCGAGACCGCCGCGTTCCTGCTGCTCCGCGAACACCTCGACGCGGTCCTCTCCACCCTCGCCGAACGCGAACGCAAGGTCGTCCAGCTCCGCTACGGCCTCGTCGACGGCCGCCCCCGCACCCTGGAGGAGATCGGCCGGATCTTCGGCGTCACGCGCGAACGCATCCGCCAGATCGAGTCCAAGACCCTTGGCAAGCTCCGCGACCACGCCTTCGCCGACCAGCTCCGCGGCTACCTCGACTGACCGGCCACCGGCCCGCTCTAGGGCTGGAACGCCCCCGGATGCGTCTCGTCCCGCACCGCCACGTACTGCTGCCGCACGGCCTGCCACACCGGCAGCTCGTCACCCGGCTCGAAGACCTGGCTCGCCGCCGCCGGCCACCGTGGCGGCTCCGGGTACGCCGCACCGCCCTCGCCACCGGCGTGCGCCACCTGCCACGCCCACGCCGCCTGCCGGGCCGCGCCCAGCGCCGCGTACTCGGCCGGCTGCGGCACCACGACCTGCGCCCCGAACAGCCCCGGCGCGGCCACCTGCACCGCACCCAACTCCGCCGCCGCCCCCAACAGGAACACCCGGCGCACCGCCACACCCCGCCCGCGCAGCACGTCCAACGCGTCCGCGAGCCCGCACAGCATGCCCTCCACGGCCGCCCGCGCCAGATGCTCCGGCTTCATGCTCTCCCGCCGCATCCCGTGCAACGAGCCCGCGGTGTGCGGCAGATGAGGCGTCCGCTCGCCCTCCAGATACGGCAGCATCACCATCCCGTACGCCCCCGGCGACGACTGAAGCGCCAGCTCCGACAGCCCCGCCAGATCCGTGCCCAGCATCTCCGCCGTCCCGCGCAGCACCCGCACCGCGTTGGTGGTGTGCACCACCGGCAGATGCCGCCCGGTCGCGTCCGCGAACGAGGTGATCGTCCCGCTCGGATCCGCCAACGCCTCCTCATGGATGGCGAACACCGACCCCGAGGCCCCCAGCGACACCACCGCATCGCCCACCCCGACGCCCAGCCCGAACGCCGCCGCCATCGTCTCGCCGGTCCCCGCCGAGATCAGCAGCCCCTCCGGCGTGAACCCCGCCGTCCCCGACGGCCCCAGCACCTCCGGCAACCGCACCTGGTGCCCGAGCGCCAGCTCCACCAGATCCGGCCGGTACGCGCCGCTCGCCGCCGACCAGTAACCGGTCGTCGAGGCCCCGCCCCGATCCGTGGTCCGCCGCGCCGGCCGCCCCAGCAACTGCCACGCCAACCAGTCGTGCGGCTGCATGACCTCCGCGACCCGCGCCGCCTGCGCCGGCTCGTTCCGCGCCAACCACCGCAGCTTCGTCACCGGGTGCTGCGCCTGCGGCACCGCCCCCACGGCCTGCGCCCACGCGGCCCGCCCGCCCAGCGCATCCACCAGGTCAGCCGCCGAGCTCTGCGCCCGCTTGTCGTTGCCCACCAGCGCCGGCCGCACCGGATCGCCCTCGACGTCCAACGCCACCAGACCGCCCTGCTGCGCCGAGACCCCGATGGCCTGCACGCCCTCCAGCAGCCCGTTCCCCGCGGCCTCCCCGAGTGACATCAGCCACGCCTGCGGATCGGCCTCCGGCCCCTTCTCCACGGGGTGCGGCGCGTACCCCTGCCTGATGACGGCACCCGTGTCCGCATCGCAGACGACGATCCGTGTGCTCTCGGACGAACTGTCCAACCCGGCGACTATCCCCATGGCCCCAGATGATGCCCCATGCCGACCATGAGGAAGGCGTCAGGGTTTGCCCACCGCCCCCCGAACTCACGTATTGCTGGTGCCCCAGTCGTCCTCCTCGGCCGCCCGCTGCTCCCGCAGCGACCGCACCCGCTCCGCCACCGACCCCGGCAACCGGTCCCCGACCTTCTCCGACACCGTCGCGAACGCCTTCGACGCGACCTGCCGCCCGCCCAGCGCCGCCGCCTCGGCGGTGTTGCGCACCGCCGGGTTCTGCGCGATCCGCTGCGCCCCCTTCCGGAGCTGCTCGTACCGCTCCCGCCCGGACCGGGTGCCGAGCACGTAACCCACCGCCAGTCCCGCGACGAACGTGAGCCGGTAGCGCATCGCTCCACCTTTCCCTTGCCGCTCGATCCCGTCGGTGCCGGCCGGCACCGACGCCGGGCTGGGCACCTGCCCACCGGCACCGGACCACCCGCGGAAGACCTGGTGACGGTACCGATTGGCGGAGCACCCCCCTGCTTGCGCTAATGTATGTGTCGCAGCGAGCGCACGCCGTCCGGAGCCCCGGACAGCGATGCATTCGAGGCAAGCAGAGCAATCCCCTGTAGCTCAATTGGCAGAGCAGCCGGCTGTTAACCGGCAGGTTACTGGTTCGAGTCCAGTCGGGGGAGCTCAATCCCCTGTAGCTCAATTGGCAGAGCATTCGGCTGTTAACCGGAGGGTTACTGGTTCGAGTCCAGTCGGGGGAGCAGAGGAACGAGGACCCCGGAAGGGGTCCTTTTTCTTGCGTTCGGGAACCGAACCCCGCCTGATCCCAGTCCTCTTGGGCGTGCAAGGTCGCCCGACGGCAGCCCGCACGGGCAGCAGATCGTATGAGCGGCTATGCTGCGGCAGACGGCGCGCACAAATGTGCGCGACGCGCCGTGAGGGGCGGTAGCTCAGCCGGTTAGAGCAGCGGACTCATAATCCGTCGGCCGTGGGTTCGAGTCCCACCCGCCCCACCACGGACCCCGGCGCAGAAACCTTGTGCCTGCGCAAACACCAAGACGGTGGTCATCGCACGAAGCGGTGACCACCGTCTTTGCGTTGCGATCGGGAACGAGGAGGTCTACAGGGGGCGGGTGCCCTGCCCCCTGGCCCACGGGGCGATGTCCGCGGGCGCCAGGCGCGCCTGAGCGGCGATGTCGCGCCCCGCGAGGCCGGAGGGGGGCTTCGGGGTGGCCGGCGCGCCGTCAGGTGCGTGTCGGGGCGCTGGGCGGTTCCGTCGGTCGTGGGCGTCGATTCCGGCGATGTCGGACAGCGGGCGCCCGAAGAGCGAGGCCCGCAGCGCCCGGTGGGCGGCGAAGGGCCGAAAACCCCTTCGGGAGTGCCCACTTGGTCGGGGGCCCGCGTCCAGGGCCCGGCGGAACCGCCGGCGCCGGCTAGATGATCGGCGGGCGGCCCAGGCGCGTCATGCGCCACACCGTGCGCCAGCGCATCGGGCGGCGGTGGCCGCAGGGCGTGCGGACCCCCTCGGCGAAGCCCGCGGCCCAGGCCCGCAGGCCCGCCACCGAGCGGCTGCGGACGACCGTCAGCGCCGCCCAGACGCCGAGGTACACGGGGACGAGGACGGCCGGCAGATGGCGCTTCGCCAACCAGACGCGGTTCCGCGCGACCATCCGGTGGTAGACCGCGTGTCGGGTCGGCGAGGTGTACGGGTGCTGGAGGAGGAGCTCCGGCGCGTAACGGATCCGCCAGCCGTCGTCCAACGCCCGCCAGGCCAGATCGGTCTCCTCGTGGGCGTAGAAGAACTCGTCCGGCCAGCCGCCGATCCGGTCCAGCATCGGGACGGAGAGCGCGTGCCCGCCGCCCAGGAACGTCGTGACCAGCCCGCCCTGCTGCGGATCGCCGACCCGCAGGCGCGGGACGTGGCGGCGCTGGGTACGGCCCAGCTCGTCGGCGATGCGGAAGCTGACGATCCCCAACTCCCGGTCACCCTCGTACAGTTCCGCGAGCCGGCTGAAGACGTCCGTGCTGATCAGCAGCCCGTCGTCGTCCAGATCGACCACCACGTCCAGGTCGCCCAGCTTGCGCAGCTCGTCCAGGGCGACGTTCCGGCCGCCGGAGACGCCCAGGTTCTCGCTGAGCGAGACGCCGGTCACGCCCTCGGGCAGCGGCGGCAGCGGCGAACCGTTGCCGACGACCACGATGTGCGTCGCGGGGAGATCCTGCTTCGCCACCGAATCCAGCAGGTCCCGGAGTTCGGCGGGGCGGTTTCCCATGGTCAAGATGGCGACGCCTACGCGCAACTGACGCACAGATGAACACTCCGTTCTTGGCGGTCTCTTCAGCGATGCTAGCCGTCGCCGCAGACCACTTCGCACCACGACGCAGCCCCCGCGACGTTCCGTTGGCCCCCGGACCGACCGGCCGACGGGCGCCACGTCGGAGCTCAGCCCCGCGGGGCGTTGGCGCCGGCGAGGGCGCTCGGACGGGCGGCGAAGGCCACCTCCGGACTGAACCGCTCCGCATAGCCGTTCGCCAACGCGCGCAGCGCCGCCGCTCCGTCACCGTAATACGACGAGCCGTGCATCACCGCCAGCGTCCGCGGCGCGAGGTGCGCCAACGACCGCATGGTCTCCACCGCCGCCGTCAGGCACGACGTCTGGCGGAACGCCTCCTCCGCAGCCAACGCCGGCTCCACCAGGTCGTGATCGGTCACCGGCGGGCCGTCGCCGAGCTGGGTGAACAGGTCGCCGCACAACAGCGTGCCGGTGGTCTCCTCGAACAGCACCCGCGCCTCCCAATTGTGCGGCACGTGCGGGGTGTTGAGGTGCAGCACCCGACGCCGGAGCACCTCCTTGCCACCCAGGTCGAGCGTCTCGCCGTGTGCCAACGGGCGCGGCGGCCGGTCGGCGAGGTCGTTCAGCGAGACCAGGCACCCCTGGAGGCCGTGCGCCACCTCGGCCCGCGGCGCCGCGGCCAGGAACGCGTTCATCGCCCCGCACTCGTCGGCCTCCACATGCCCGAACGCCAGCCAGCGCAACTGGTCCACCGGCACGATCCGGCCCACGGCCTCCGAGACCCTCGGGAAGAGGTGCCGCATGCCCGTGTGGAAGAGGAGCGGCTCCTCCGCATCGATGAGGAACTGGTTGAACGTGAAGCCCGCGGGCCCGGCCACATCGGGAGCGAAGGTGGAGATCCGGTAGATCCCGTCGGCGATCTCATCGACGCGCGTCTCCATACGGCCGCGCCTCCTTCCGGGCGCCCCTCCGTCCATCGTAGGGCGCGGCGGTGGTCCGGGCCGGGCGTGCAGAAGGGGGTGGACGGCGGCCGGAGGGGGCGCGCACGTCGCGGCGGAGTGACGTCGGCCACGGGATGTCTAGGACGGTGTGGGATGGGCAGGGGAGCGGGACGGTTCGGACCGAACGGCTGGAGGGCCGGTGTGCGGAATACCGCATGGATTGCTCCCGTTACGGAAGGTGCGACGGGGCGCCGGACAACCGGCCGGGGCGCCCGCGGATGCCGTGGGCACGGCCGGTGCGGACGCGCTCCGCCCGGGGCGTAGCGTCGTACCCCGACACCGGGCCCGCACCGGAATCAACCGAAGAGCCGCAACCAGCACCGCACCGAACCAGCCACACCACCACAGCCGTCCTCGAAGGCCGAAGCGGCAACGCGCCAAGGCCCCGACACCGGAAGCAGGGAGCGCTTATGAGCACCGTGGAACTCACCAAGGAAAACTTCGACGAGATCGTCTCCGGCAACGAATTCGTGCTGATCGACTTCTGGGCCGAATGGTGCGGCCCGTGCAAGCAGTTCGGGCCGGTCTTCGAGCGCTCGTCCGAGAAGCACGACGACCTGCTCTACGCCAAGATCAACACCGAGAAGGAGCCGGAACTCGCCGCCGCCTTCGAGATCCGCTCCATCCCCACCCTGATGATCGTCCGCGAGAACATCGCGGTGTTCGCCCAGCCCGGCGCGCTCCCGGAGGCCGCCCTCGAAGACGTCATCGGCCAGGCCCGCGCGCTCGACATGGACGAGGTCCGCGCCTCGGTCGCCGAGGCCCAGCAGGCCCAGGGCGGCAACGGAGAGCAGGCGCAGGGCGAGTGACCGGGCGAACCACCAGCGGGCGCGCGCCGCGCGCGGGCGAGGGCGAGCGAATCGAGCTCCCGGCATGAGCGAGCTGCTGCTGGTCCGGCACGGCGAGACCGAGTGGAGCCGCGACGGCCGGCACACCAGCTGGACCGACCTCCCGCTCACCGCCAACGGCGAGGAGCAGGCCCGCGCGCTACGGCCGCTGCTGTCCGGCCGGAAGATCGCGCAGGTGTACGCCAGCCCCATGACGCGTGCCCTGCGCACCGCCGAACTGGCCGGCCTCCCCACCCCGCAGATCGTCGACGACCTGCGGGAATGGGACTACGGCGGCGACGAGGGCATCACCACCGCCCAGATCCACCGCAGCAGACCCGACTGGTACCTCTTCGACGACGGCGTCGCGCCCGGACCGGCCGACCACCCAGGGGAGTCCCCCGAGGAGGTCGGCGCCCGCGCCGACCGCGTCCTGGCACTGGTCGCGCCCCACCTGGAGACCGACGAGGGCGATGTGGCACTGGTCGCGCACGCGCACTTCCTGCGCGTACTGACCGCCCGCCGCCTGGGCCTCCCGCCCGCCGCCGGCGGCCTGTTCACCTTCGGCACCGGCGCGATCGGCGTCCTGGGCACGGAACACGGTCGCCCGGCGGTCGTCGCCTGGAACGCCCGCAGCCTCTGAGCGACGGGGCCGGCGGGAGCGGGCCCCGGCCCGTGGGCCGAACGCTCCCGCGGCTTCGCCCACCGGCCGCGCAAAACGGGCCCTGACCCGCCTACGGCGCCAACGGGTCGAGATGCAGCGGCTGCACCTTGCCCTCGATCATGGCGCCCAGCCCCTGCACCGCGCAGGTGCCCGGCTGGTCCGCGATGTGCACCGGCATCGACGTGGCCTCGTGGATCATCGGCTCCAGCCCCGGGATCAGCGCGCTGCCGCCGGCCAGCATGATGCCGCGCTCGCCCAGGTCGGCGACGAGGTCCGGCGGGCAGCGGCGCAGCACCGCCCCGATGCCGTCCAGGATCGCCGTCAGCGGGGTGATGATCGCGCGCCGCACCCGCTCGGTGTCCACGTGCACGGACCGGGCGAGCCCGCTCGCCACGTCCCGCCCGTGCACCTCCGTGGATCCGGGGGCGAGTTCGCCGTCCCCGGACAGCATCAGATGCAGCGGACGCGAGGACTGGTTGGGCAGCATCAGGTCGTGTTGCAGCCGCAGGTGCTGGATCACCGCGTGGTCGATGGCGTTGCCGCCCACGGGGACGGTCTCGGCGGCCACGATCGAACCGAGCGAGAGCACCGCCACCTGTGTGGTGCCCGCACCACACACCACGATCATCGTCGCCTCCGGCTGCTCCACCGGGAGCCCGCACCCCACGGCCGCGGCGACCAACGTGTCGACCAGCTCGACCCGGCGGGCGCCCAACCCGGTCAGGGTCTCCACGGCCGCCCGCTGCGCCAGCGGCTCACTGCCGTACGGGAGACACACCGCGGCCCGCATGGACGGGCGCCGCCGCCAGGTCTTGCGCAGCTTGTCGCCGACCAGGTGCCGCAACAGCCGCTGGGCCATGTCGATGTCCACGACCGTCCCGTTGGAGACCGGCCGGACGACCCGGATGTAGTCGGGGGTGCGGCCGTCCATCACCTCGGCCTGGGCGCCCACGGCGAGCATCGAGCCGGTGCGGGTGTTGACCGCGGCGACGGTCGGTTCGTCGACGACCAGCCCTTGGTTCTTGACGTAGACCCTGGTCCGGGCGGCGCCGAGGTCGACGGCGGCCGAGCAGCGGCGCAGTTGGGCGAGGCTGATGGTCATGGTGGATTCCTCCCCGATGGGCCGATGGGAACGTCCCCGGTGGGCCGGTAACTGGGTCACGAGCGCCCGCACGTGAGCGCTCGTGCGCCATCCTCCGGGCCGCCGACGGCCCCCGCGCGCTGAGCGCGTCCGGTCGGGGGACGGGGGTGGGGAGGGGCGGAGTCGGGGCGGCCGCGGGGCCGAGGGGGAGCGGCGGCTCGGGGCTTCGGCAGCTCAGCGGTTTGGTGGTTTGGCGGCTCCGTGGCTCTGTGGCTCGGCGAGCCGGGAGGCCGGAAGGGGGCAGGGGAGGGGGCGAGTGCTCTGCCACGCTCCGTGGCTCTCGGCGGCGGCGTATGACTAGTCGTCAACCCTGTTTCGCTACCCGTCCGGTGTCGACGCCTGCCAGAGCTTGGGCGTTGCCCGTCCCGTTCAGGTGTTGGCCGGCCCGTCGATGTCGGCCCGTCGCTGGTAGAGGCCCCAGGTGAACTCCGCGACGACGTTCCGCGGGGTGCCGTCCGGGTCGGGAGCGGTGCAGGCCAGGCGCCAGCGGGTCGGGGCGCTGCCCTCCATCGGGCGGGCCGGGGCGAAGGCGCGGGCGACCTCGTCGACGGTGCAGGACCACGGGACGAGGTCCGCGGTCGTACGGAGGTCCGGGCCGGCGGCGCCCGGTGCGCGTACGAGCCAGGCGTTCCAGGCGCCGCCCCCGGGAGCGGTGAGGACCTCGAACCGCAGATCCGGCCAGAGCGGGACCGGCCAGGTGAGCGCCTCGCAGGTCAGATCGCCGATCCGGCGGGTGGTGACGGTCTCGGGCACGCCGAGCAGCGCCCGGTACGGCTGGATGCCGGCGCGGGCCCGGGGGCTGTGCATCCGGGCCTGCCAGCGGCGGTTGGCCTCGCGCATCTGGGCCCGGGAGGCGCCGAGTTGGCGGAGGGCGTCCTCGACGAGGGTCGGGTGGTGGTCGGCCATCCGGCGCAGCAGCACGAGTTGGAACGCGAGCGGCCCCGGCAGGTCGGGGTGGGCGGCGGTGCCGGCGGGCGGGTCGTTGTCAGTGGCGGGGTTCATGATGGACATGGTCGCGGATGGCGGCCGGGGGAGACGCGGAGACAGCGGCCGGCGCGGTGTGCGCGGAGCCGGGCCGGGCGCCGTCGGGGAGGAAGAGCACGGAGTTGACGTAGCGGCGGTGCGGGGCGAGGGAGCGCCGCAGCAGGCCGTGTTCGGCGAGGTGGGAGGTGTGGGACTGATGGGTGGACAGATCGAAGTCGGCCAGCGGCAGCCAGCGGTCGCGTGGCAGGACCCAGCCGCGATATCCGCGGTCGGCCGTCCACTCCAGCACGGGCGCGAGCGCCTGGATGCGGGTCTCCAACTCCACGAACAGCGCGGGGCGTTCGCGCTCGATGGTGCGTGCCGCGCCGCGTAGGGTGGCCAGTTCTCCGCCGTCCACGTCGATCTTGATGAGGGTGACGGCGGTGAGCTTCAGCGCGTCCAGGGGGAGGCAGGGCACGTCCAGGGTGACGGAGTGCACCTCGCGGCGTACGAGCGAGGAGACCCCGCGGTCGCCGCGGCCGTCCGGGGGCAACCAGAGCGTGGCGCAACCGGTGTGGTCGGTGGCCGCGGCGGATACGACGTCGACGTGCGCGGGGGTGACGGAGGCGAGCAGGCGGGCCAGGTGCGGGACGGGCTCGACGGTGACGACGCGGTCCGCGCGTCGCGCCAGGCGCCGGGTCCACGGGCCGTACCAGCCCCCGACGTCCACGGCCGTGCCGCCGGCCGGACAGAAGTCGTCCAGCCGCGCCAACTCCGGTTCGAACCGCGGGTACAGCCCGGCCGCCAGCGCCGACACCAGACGCCCCGGTAACCAGCGCCCCACCCTCGCCGCAAGCGTCATGACCCTGCTCCCGGGCTCGACCCCGCCCCCGAGCCCGAACCGTGTGCCACCCCCGGCCCGGTCCTGCTCCCGGCCGCGGTGCCGGTCCCTGACTCGGTGCGGGCCCCGGTCCGTGCCGCGGATGCCACTCGGGACGCCTCGTCCTCACGCGCCCGTACGCCGCGCACCAGCCGCTCGTGCTCCGCGTCCGAGACCTGTTCGCCGGAGGACGGCAGCAGTTGCGGAATCCCGTCGAGGATCGGATAGCGCCGCCGCAGCCGCGGGTTGTAGAGCGCCTCCTCGGAGGCCAGCAACATCAACGGCCCCTTGTCGATCGGGCACGCAAGAATCTCCAACAGCGGATCGTCAGCCTTCACGACGCACCCCTCCTCCCGCCCACTCCCCGCTCGACCACACCGACCCCCACCACAGCCACGCCATCCTCAACAACCTCACCATCGATCAATCAGCTCCTTCTTCACTCGTCTTAGCTCGTCTTCACTCGTCTTCACCTCGTCCTCACTTGTCCTTACTCATCCTCGTTCGTCCTCGCTCGCTCGATGGTCGACTTGAGTGGCGCTCGACGCACCAAGGGTTCCGCGACCAACTGCCCGCACCGCGTGCCGGGTTGGGCCGCGCCTGATCCCTGGCCGGCACCTCTCATCTGCCTGACGCTTCCTTTCCTTCTCATGGCGTCTCGCGGCCTCTCATGGCTTCTCCCGGCGCGCGTTGTCTGTCGTTTTTCTCGCGTTTCTCGTGCTTCCTGTGCTTCCTGTGCTTCCCGTGCTTCCCGTGCTTCCCGTGACGAGATTTCTGTCTCTCGTGTCGCTCACACCTCCCACTTCCTTTGCCCCTCTCACATCTCTCGCACCGCTTACCTCTCCTGTGCCACTCACCGCTCTTGCACCACTCACCGTTCTTGCACCGCTCACCTCTCTTGCACCTCTCAGGCGTCACGCGGATCCTCCTGCGCTAACTGTCCCTTTCGACCGCCTAATTGCCTGGCCTGGCGGCTGGTTGGCGTGTTGGGAGGTTGGCCGTCTCTGACGCAGGGCCCGGTGGTCTTGGGCGGTACGGGCGGGGGCCTGGGCCCGGGCTTTGGGGCAGGTCTGGGCGTGGCCCTTGATGCTGGAGGTGACGTTGGGTGCGCTGCTGCGCCGTTCGGCACCGCGCGGGTGTGGGGAATCGGCGGGCCGGGTGCGCGGTGGGCTGGCGGCTTGGGCGGGCGGGGTGGCGGCTCCGGCGCACGGGTCGGCGGTAGTGCGGGCATGTGCGGCGACGGCGGCAGCGCGGGGGTGCGCACGGGTGCGCGCGGAGGTGGCGGATTGGGGGCGGGCGGGGGCACTGGCGCGAGGGCGTGTGGGACTGCTGGAGACGGGAGTTGCGAGAGGCGAGGGGGCGTCAGTGGGGTGGTGGGCGGGCCCGGCAGGGCGGGGGTGGTGCGGTCGGGGCGTGAGTGGTTCTCGTGGCGGGGGAGGATCAGGAGGATCGTCAGCGCCAGGGTCGTGCCGCCGAGGCGTAGAGCGAGGCGGAGGGGGGCGTCGGGCAGGGGCTCGCCGAAGGCGAGGGTGCCGCAGGCGATGGTGAAGACGCAGGTCACCGTGGTGCAGACGGGAACGATCACCGAGGCCCGGCAGCGCTGGAGGGCGGTTTGCGACAGGACCAGGCCGGTGGCCCCGGTGACGAGGAGGAGGTAGGGGTAGGGGGAACGGAGGAGGGCCAGGGTGGCGGCGGGAATGTCGTGGAAGGTGAGCAGCCCGGAGACGCCCTTGATGGCCAGGGAGCTGACGCCGTAGAGGAGGCCGATGGCCACCCCGTAGGAAACGCCGGCGGTGGGTTGGCGGTGGCAGCGTCGGGCGCGGAGTTCCGCCGAGCGGTACAGGAGGAGTCCCGCGGTGAGGGACGGCACGGCTATCGCGAGCAGGGTTGCGGGGGGCGCGGTGCGGGCGATGGCCTGGGCGTCCTCGTTCCGGAGGGAGGCGACGACCAGGCCGAGGGCGACCAGGATCGCCGCTATGCTCTGCCGCTCGCGGCCGCTGGTTCGTTCGCCCAGTACCACCGAGGACATGAGGAGCAGCAGGACCAGGCCCGAGATGAAGATGCCTTGGGCGGCGGCTATGGGGAGGGTGCGGTAGACGGCGAGTTGGGCGGCGAAGCCCGCGGCCAGGGTGAGTGAGCCGGCGAGCCACAGGGGGCTGCTGAGGAGGTGGCGTATGAGCCGGGCGGGGCGGCGGGTGCTGAGTGGGGGGAGTGCGGCGAGGGCGCGTTTCTCCAGCACGAAGCCGGTGCTGTAGAGGACGTTGGCGAGCAGCGCGGATGCCACGCCCCACCAGAGCATGGGCCTGCCTCCTTCCTGCTTCCTGGGGTACTTGCTGGGTTACTCGTTTCTGTTTCTGCTGCTTCCGGGCTGGATTGCTGCTTCCTGGATTGTTTGGCTGTCCTGCTCGGTGTTCCTCCCTGTCCCTGTCCCTGTCTCTGTGGCTGTGGCTGTTCCTGTGTTCCTGCTCCTGCGCCCGCTGGGCTTTGGGTGGTTGAGGGGGGTGGTTGAGGGGGGTGGGGGGACTTGCTTGGTGGGTGGGGGTGTTGGGGCGGGGCCGGGTGCGCCTTGCGGGGGCCTCTTTCCTTGCTGTTTCGGCAACGATTACGGAGGGTGGTTTTGTTCCCACGGATTGTTATGGGGCGTGATTAGTGACGGGGGGTGGGGACGGGAGTGGTGGGGCGGGCGTGGGCCAGGAGGATGGAGGAGAGGGAGGGGGCGTGGCAGGCGGCGCGGTCGAGGGGGCGGAGGGGGCGGGGGACGTCGTGGTACGGGGCGCCGGCGATGCGGATGACGTCGAAGCCGGATGCGGTGAGGAAGGCGCGGAGCGCGCGGGCGGTGTAGAGGCGTAGATGGCCGACGACCTGGGTGCCGGGGCGGCCGTGGATGGCGCGCAGGCTGACCTCGGAGAAGACGGGTTGGACGCCCGCGAGCAGGAGGCCGCGGTTGTACCAGGCGGCGAGGTTCGGGGTGGAGAGCAGGAGGTGGCCGCCGGGGCGGAGGACGCGGCGGAGTTCGTCCAGGGCGGCGTCCGGGTCGACCAGGTGCTCGATGACCTCACTGAAGAGGACGGCGTCGGCGGAGCCGGTGGCGAACGGCAGCCCGCCGTCGGTGAGTTCGCCGCGTACGACGCGGTGGAGGCGGGTGGTGGCGCGACGGAGGGCGTCCTGGGACCAGTCGACGCCGATGATGCGGTGGCCCCCGAGGGTGTCCGCGGCGGTGGCTGCGGCGGTGCCGTCGCCGCAGCCGATGTCCAGGACGGTGGCGGGCGGCGCCCCGTCGCGTACCGGGCCGAGGGCGCGCGCCAGGAGTCGGGCCTGGCGTCGGCTGCGGGCGGGGCCGGAGGCGACCGGTACGGCGGGGTTCTCGTAGAAGTTCTGCAGCGCGGTCATGGGGTGGCTCCTTCGGCCGGTGGGCCGGCGCCTTCCGCGGGTGACCGGTTGGATGGGGATTCCGGTTGCGGCCGGTCTGGTGTCGGTGGTGGCCACGCGGTTTGTGGTGGTGGCGGTGTGGGCCGGGCGGCTTCCGGGGCTGGGGGTCGAGTGGAGTCCGGTGGTGGTTGGTCGGCTTCCGGGGGTGGCGGCCAAGTGGGTTCCGGTGAGGACCAGTTGGCTTCCGGTTCGGGGGGCCGGGCGGTGGTGGCGAGGGAGGAGCGGAAGAGGTCCAGCAGGCGGGCGGCGGCCGCGTCGTCGAGGAGGGCGCGGGACCAGCGGAGGGCGAGGTGGATGCGGTCGCCGCCGCTGGTGGCCGCGGCGGTGACGCTCAGTCCGCGGGGCATCCGGGCCGGGGCGGAGAACCACACCGCGGTCGCCCGGCCGCCCTCGTCGCCGAAGTCCAGGGGGTAGGGGACGCGGCCGATGTTGGAGAGGAGGGCGGTGGGCGCCCAGGGGGTGGCGAGGGCGCGTAGGGCTCGGGTGAGGGCGCGGCGTGCGCCGATGGGGAGCGGGAGGGCGGTCAACAGGGTTCCGGCCAGGCCGAGTTGTGGGCTCGGGGTGGACTTCAGGGCCCGGGTGTGGGCGGCCGTCTGGTGGAGGAGGCGGGACGGGGTGGGGGCGGCGGTGGCCCTGGGTGGGGAGGGGAAGTGGACCGGGGCCAGGCGGGTGCCGTTGCCGATGGGCATCCGGGGGCCTCGTGGCCGGTCGTCGATGGGCATGGCGATGACGACGGGGGCGGTGGGGTGGTTGTGCTGGGCGTTCCAGCGGGTGGTCATCAGGTAGGTGGCGACGAGGAGTTGGTCGTTGATGGTGTAGGGGGCTGGGGTGCCGGCGGGGTGTGGGGGGCGGGTGGGGAGGGGGAGGTGGATGAGGAGCATGCCGTTGCCGGGGAGGGGGGTGTGAGAACGGCGAGGCTTCGTTGTGGGCTTTGTGGGCTTTGTGGGTTCGTTGGTGGGGTGTTGGTGGAGGAGGGAGGGGGCGATGTGGGTGGGGCGGGTGAGGGGGTTGTGGTGGGGGAGGGGGGCGGAGAGGCGAGGGGTGTGGTGGGGAGGGGGAGTGGTGAGTGGGGAGGGGCGGGTGTGTCCGTAGAGTTCGGCGGTGGTGGCGAGGATGCGGAGGGCGGCGGGGCCGTCGAGTGCGGTGTGGTGGGCGGTGAGCAGGAGCACCGTGCCCTGGGGTGGGGCGAGTTGGACGTCGGTCGTGGTGGGGTGTGTGGGTTCGATGACCTCTAGGCGCAGTGGTGGCGCGGCGTCCAGGGGAGGGCAGTCGGTGAGCGCCCGGTCCCGGGCGCGGGTGAGGGCGTCGGGGCCCGGGGGCGGGAAGACGACCGGGTCCGTGTCGGGGGTGGGGGTGAGTTGCCACCTGTAGTGGCGGTGCCACCAACGGGCCGGCGCCTGGCGCATCAGGACGCGGGGGTGGCGGGCGAGCGCCCGGTGGAACGCGGTGCGCAGCCGGGCGTGGTCGAGCCGGCCCGGGAGGTGCACCTCTACGTGGACGGTCTCCGGTTCGTCGTCCTCCAGGCAGTGGCGGGAGATCTCGTCGACGAGGGGGAAGCGGACGCGGGGGGTGGGGCCGGGCCCGGTGGTGGGGGCCCGGCCTTCCCGCGCGAGGGTGTCCCGCCCGTCCGGTGGGTCGTGCCGGGCCGGTTGGAGGGCGGTCATCGCGGGGTGTCCTCGGGGGTGGTGGGCGGCGGGCGGAGGGGGGTCGTGGGGTCGGCCCCCGCGTCCCGGTGCGGTGTACGGGCCGGTGGCGCGGTTCCGCCGTCAGGTGCGCCACCCGTGGCCGGAGCGGCGGGAGCAGGTGGAGTGCCTGAAGTGGTCGAAGCGGTGGGAGTGCCTGAAGAGGCCGGGGTCGTCGGAGTGGCCGACGGGGCGCCGGGCCCGTCTCCCTCCCTCGAACTCCCCTGCTGGCTGCCCTCGTTCGCGCCACCGCCCGGTCCACTGCCCATCCCCGGGAACCCCGGGCCGCTGCCGGCTCCAGGCCCAGCGCCGCTCCCGGTGCGGGTCGGCCAGGTGACGACCGCCGCCGTGAGGGCCAGGAGGGCGAGGGCCTGGGCGAGGGCGCTGAAGGCGCCGGAGTTGTCGGCGAGCGGGTGGCCCGCGCCGAGGGCCGCGGTGATGCCGGCCGCGAGCATCGCGGTGCCGGCCAGTGGTGCCAGCGCCCGCGGCCGCAGGCGGGCCACCAGGGCCAGGAGCGGGACGATCAGTGCGTACGGGCCGGCGGCCAGGGCCACCACCCCGGTCAGGGCGAGCGTGCCCAGGACCCGGGAGGGGGCGGGGGGTTGCTGCGGTGCCGTTGGTGGGGTGCGCGGGGTGCGGCGGAGCAGGGCGGAGGCGATGAGCAGGGCGATGCCCAGGATGCCGCCGATGAGGCCGAGGTGGTACAAGGTGGCCGGCGCGTAGCTGAGTTCGACGGTGCCGGCGGCGCCGGCCGGGACGAGGAACGCCTGTTGCCAGCCGTCCACGCGGAGCGGGGTGAGCTGTTTGCCGTTGAGGGTGGCGCGCCAGCCGTCGTTGGCGTTCTCGTGGAGTTGGAGGTAGGCGGCCCGGCCGGCGCCGACGGTGACGGTGCGGTGGTCGCCGGACCACTGTTTGACGGTGACGGAGCGGGCCGGGGCGAGCGGGCGAGCGGCGGAGGCGGCCGTACCGTCCGTCGCAGCGGTGGGCCGCGTGCCGGCGTCAGGCCCGTTGGCGCCCTCGTTCCCGGTCCCCGCACCCGTGCTCAGCGTCACGTCCGTGATCGTCAACGGCCCCTGGTCGCCCGTCTCGACGCGGTGTTGGCCGGCGCGCAGGAGGATCTGGCCGTCGGTGACGGCGGGGCCGCAGGGGCGGACGGTGACGGGGCGGCGTTCGGTGAGGTCGCGGACGGAGCCGCTGGCCTGCGTCGCGTAGAGGATGCCGTCGACGGCAAGCGGGGGGCCCTGGCCGCAGGGGAGGGCGAAGCGCCGGTCGGGGGCCGGGGGCGGGGTGCGGTAGGCGTCGAGGGCGGGGATGTAGATCTCGCTGAGGCCGACGGGGAGTTGGAGTGCCTGGCCGGCGACCGGGTTGCTGAGGGAGAGCTCCTTGACCTTGCTGATGGTGATGTCGAGGCGGTCGGTGGTGATCGGGTCGAAGCGGGCCAGCCCGTTCTCGTCGACGGCCGCGGTGGCCGCCCCGTAGGGGGAGTTGAGCTGGATCTGCTCGGGGCGGGTGGAGATGCCGCCGGCGGCTGCCAGCACCATCCGGTCGAGCTTCTTCTTGCCGGGCCAGCGCAGGTGGATGGTGGGTTTGGCGCCGGCGATCCAGGCGGTGGTCAGGTCGCCGTCGACGAGGTTGCGGGGGCTGAGGGACTGGCCGAAGCCGAAGCTGGTGGAGTCGGCGGTGGCGGTGATGCGGTCCTTCTGGTCGGGGGCGACCCGGTCCAGCAGCCGGTCGAGGGCGGGGCCGGGGACGGCGAGGGCGGTGCCGGAGACGGCGTACGGGGCGGTGCGGCCGGTGTCGAACTGGCGGTGCAGGCCGACCTCGGCGGAGACGGGCGAGAGGCCGCCGGGGTCGCTGCCCCGGTGGAGGGAGACGATCTGCGACGGGGCGTCGGAATGCCGGGCGTCGGTGGGGAGTTGAAGGAGTCGGGACACCTGGACGCCGGGGATGGAGATCTCGGTGAAGCCGGCGCCGGAGAGCCCGGCGCGCGGGGTCTGGGTGCCCAGGATGGTGAGTTGGAGCCAGGTCGCCTTGCCGGGCGGGGCCTTGATCTGCTGACGGGAGCCGTCGGGGCGGAGTTGGCTGTCGGCGCGGCCGCGGTCGGTCTGGATGCGGACGGAGGTGGGGGCGGCGCGCAGCCCGTCGCCGGGCAGGGGCGTGACGGAGAGCTTGGCGGGGATGTCGGTCGGCGTGGCGAAGGCGATCCGGATCCACTGGCCGACGGGGTTGCCGGCGCTGCCCTCGGCCCAGGCGGTGTCGGGGTTGCCGTCGAAGGCGTTGACGGGGTCGTACTGCGGCAGGTGGAAGAGCCAGTTGCCGCTGGAGGAGGCGGTGACGGCGGCGGCGCCGCGGAGCACGGCGGTGGTCTGGTGCCGGATGCCGGAGGTCGGCAGGATCTGCCGGGGTGGGCGGCCGGGGTCCTGGAGGCTGCCGGGCAGGTTGGTCTCGTCGGCGGTGTAGGTGTAGGAGGTGTTGCTGCCCACCAGGCCGAAGCGGGTGTCGGCGCGGCGCAGGCCGTCGGCGGTGAGTTGCAGCGGCAGGGCGTCGACGCCGGGGTGGCGGTCGCCGGTGAGGACGGTGGGGCGGTCGCGCAGTGCGGGGTCGGCGGAGAGTTGGAGCAGGGCCTCGGGGCCGCCGCTGAGTTGGGCGGTGTCCGCGGCGGCGGGGGCGGTGACGGGGCCGGGTTCGGCGACCCCTTGTGGCCGGTAGATCTCCACGGAGCGCTGGCGCGGGTAGAGGCCCTGGATCTGGACGGGCGTCTCGGCGGGGATCCGGCCGGCGGTGGTGAGCGGGCCGAACGCGGCGGCCTTGCGGTAGCCGGACGCCTCCAGGGTGCGTTCGACGGTCTGCGGGGGGACGTAGCCGATCTGGTCGGGGTCGAGGTCGTTGCGGACGACGACGTCGTGGATGCCGGCCCGGTGCAGGTAGTCGCGCAGGCCGGGGACCTCGGCGCCGGTGAGCAGGGCCTGTTCGACGGCGTCCAGGGCGCGGCGGGATCCGGGCGTCCCGAAGGGCACGAAGTCGCGCTGCGCCCACGGGGATCGGGCGAGCACGTCCATGGGGTCGTCGATGGGCGAGCCCCAGGTGAACAGGCCGTGCGCGGTGGCGGGGACCACCAGGGAGCGGCTGCCGTGGGTGTGGTCCTTGAGCCAGGAGGCGGTCTGCTGCCAGTAGGTGGGGAGTTGGCGGAACGCGCCCGGTTGGAGGACGGTGCCGCCCAGGTAGGGCAGGGCCAGCGCCGGTAGGACGAGCACCGCGGCCGCCGCGGTGGGCAGGCGGCCGGCGGTCAGGCGGGCGGCGCGCCGCCCGGTTCCCGTCCAGCGGAGGGTGCCGAGCAGGTGGGCCAGGCCCAGGGCGAGCGCCAGGCCGAGGCCCGGGGTGAACTTGTAGATGTTGCGGAACGGGCGCAGCCAGCCGTTCAGCCACTCCTGCCAGGTGGCGTGCAGCGGGCCACCGAGGGCGCCGCCGTAGCCGGCCAGCCCGATGAGCGCGACGGTCAGCACGGTCAGCAGCAGCCAGCGCCGTTCGGGCAGGCTGCGGCGGGCCAGGCCGGCCAGGCCCAGGGCGGCGGCGAGGCCGGAGCCGAACACCGCGAAGGCGTTGCCGGTCATGGTCTGGCCGGCCGGCAGCCAGGGTTTGCCGAAGTTGAGGTAGCCGACCCAGTTGCCGGCGCCGCGCAGCAGTTCGGTGGCGGACATGGTGGCGGTGGTGGTGTCGGCCTGCTCGATGTACGGCATGAAGTTCTCGCCGTGCAGGCCCAGGAGGAGCAGCGGCACCGTCCACCAGGCGGTGGCCAGGACGACGCCCGGCAGCCACCAGGCGAGCAGGGTGCGGCGGCGCGCTCCCGTACGGGACAGCGCGTACAGCAGCACCGGTAACAGGGAGGCGAGGGTGGAGGCCGCGTTGACGCCGCCCATGAGGGGGATCAGCAGTGCCGAACGGGTCGCCGCGGTACGGGCGGTGAGCCGCCCGTCGGTGAGCGGCAGCAGGACCCAGGGCAGCAGCGCGCCGGGCAGCGCGGCGGCGGAGGTGGAGCCGACGACGATGGTGAAGGCGGGCCACAGGGCGTAGCAGGCGGCCGCCAGCAGTCTGCTGCGCGGTCCGCCGATGCGCAGCCGCTCGGCGAGCCGCAGCGCGCCCCAGAAGGCGGTGGTGACGATCAGCGACATCCACAGCCGCTCGGCGAGCCAGACCGGCAGGTGCACCGCGTGGGCGGTGCCGTAATACGGGAGGGCGGGGAAGGCGTAGCCGATGTACTGGTCGGCGAGGCCGCCGAAGCCGGCCCGGTCGTGCCACAACTGCCCGAGGTCGGTGAGGAAGCGCCAGGGGTCGACGGCCACCCCCAGCTTCGTCTCGAACGTCGTCTTCCCCGGGGACGGGGCCAGGAACGCGACCAGGACGGCCGCCCAGAAGGCGAACAGCCAGCGCCTGCGCCGGGGTTCGTCGGGCGGCGGGGCGGGGGCGGTGGCCGGGGTGCCGCCGGCGTCGGGCGCTCCGGGGGACGGGGACTTCTGCAGCGTCTGGGTCATGGCAACCGCCGGAGGATGAGGAGGAGGTTCCAGGTGGCGATCTCGCGGACGCCGGGGAGGCGGGGGATGGCCTCGGCGAGGAACGGCGCGTAGCGGGAGCGGGCGGTGACGAGCGCGACGTCGTCCCGGGCGCGGACCTGGCGCAGGGTGCGGCCGATGTGCACGGGGAAGAGGTTCTGGCCCAGGGTGTGCTTGGCGGGGCGGCCGGTGCGGCGCTGGTAGCGGCGGCGGGCCCGTTCGGCGCCGAGGTAGTGCCAGGGCGCGGTCTCGTGGCCGCCCCAGGGGGAGAGCCAGTTGGTGAACGCCACGTAGATCAGGCCGCCGGGGCGGGTGACCCGCACCAGTTCGCTGAGGAAGGTCTGCGGATCGGCCACGTGTTCCAGGACGTTGGAGGAGAAGCAGACGTCGGCGGTGCCGTCGGCGAGCGGCAGCAGGTAGCCGTCGGCGAGCACCGCCCCGTCGGTGATCCGGCCGCGGGCGGCCAGTTCCGCGGTGTCGGGTTCGAAGAGGTAGCCGCGGGCGCCGCGGCGGCGGAACTCCTCGGTGAAGTGACCGCTGCCGCCGCCGACGTCGACGACCACCGCGCCGCGTAACGGGGCGTAGCGTTCGACCTGGTTGGCGGCGTCCCGGGCGAGCAGCCGGTAACAGTGGTCGGGGTCGGTGGGCTCGTTCAGGAAGGCGCGGAAGAGGGCGAGGGACCTGCCCAGCGAGGGGTCGCGCACGGGCCGGTCACCGCCCGGCGAGCGGCCGGAGGTATGCCTCCGTGGCGACCGCCCGGAAGCTCCGGACGGTCCGGCTCCATCTGAAGCGGGCGGCGCGGTCGGCGGCCGCGGCGCCCAGGGCGTGCCGCCGGCGGGCACTCAGCGCCAGCGTGCACCAGTGGGCGGCGAAGGCGCTCTCGCCGCGCGCCAGCAGCCCGGTGGTGCCGTCCTCGACGGAGTCCCGCAGGCCGGGGATGTCGAAGCCGACGGTGGGGGTGCGCCGCGCGGCGGCCTCCATCACCACCAGGCCCCACCCCTCCACCAGGGAGGGGTGCAGCAGCAGCCAGGAGGAGCACAGGAGTTGGTGCTTGCGCCGCTCGGAGATCCGGCCGGTGAAGACGACGTCGGGGCCGGCCAGCGCGGCGAGCCGGTCGCGTTCCGGGCCGTCGCCGACGATCACCAGCCGGCCGCCGGTGACCGGGCGGACCCGCTCCCACAGCCGCAGCAGCAGGTCGACCCGCTTGTACTCGACGAGCCGCCCCATGGCCAGGAACAGCGGCTCGGGGGCCTCGGAAAGGAGCGGGCCCGGTTCCTCGACTCCGTTGTGGACGAGCCGGATCCGGTCCGGTGCGACGCCGAGGTCCGCCAGCGCGGCGGCGGTCGAGTCGGAGACCGCGACCATCAGGTTGCCGCGGTGGGTGCCGGCCAGCGCCCAGT
Organism: Streptomyces sp. NPDC090442; assembly: GCF_044769405.1. Classification (NCBI taxonomy): domain Bacteria; kingdom Bacillati; phylum Actinomycetota; class Actinomycetes; order Kitasatosporales; family Streptomycetaceae; genus Streptomyces; species Streptomyces sp. NPDC090442. Next base: position 101,801 of record NZ_JBIVXW010000010.1, on the reverse strand, counting down.
GCTCCAGCCGGCGGCCGAGCCGGGCCGCGGGCGCCGGGTAACGCATCCGCCACAGGTCGGTGTGGACGTGGTTGACCAGGCACAGGGTGGGGCCGCGGTGCCAGAGGGGCGCGAGGTACGGCATGCCGTTGCAGACCTCGACCAGCAGGTCACAGCCGCCGGCGCGGTGCGTCACCTGGCGGGGGACACGCAGGAAGTGGCCGGCGTCGCCGCCGGCGGTCAGGACGCGGTAGGCGGGGGCGCCCTCGTGAACGCCCGTGCCTCCGGGGGCGGTTGGGGCCTCGGCGGGGGGCGGGCCCGCCGGGGAGGCGGGGCCGCCGCACAGCAGGGTGACCTCGTGCCCGTGCGCGGCGAGCCCGGCGGCGATCCGGTCCACCAGCAATTCGGAGCCGCCGGCGGCCGGGTTGGCGAGGTCGCGGCGGGCCAGGAACACGATCCGGCGGGGGCGCGGGGGCTCGTCCGCGGCCGGGGACGGGTACGTGGCCGGAGCGGTGACCGTGGACGGCGTGCGGGGCGCCGGTGGTGCGGGTGGTTCGAGGGGAGCGGGCGCGGCCGCCGGGGACGCGGGCAGCGGTGGGGACGGGGGCAGCGGTGGGGACGGGGGTACATGCTGAGGCATGTGGGATCCAACTCGTCTCAGGGTGCGGTACCTACGGTGGGGGACGTACTGCGTGCTGAGTCGTGCGGGTTGTGCGGCTCGTGCGGCTCGTGTGGTGCTTGCGTGGGGGTGAGGGGTGCGGGTGCTGTGGGGGCGTGCGAGGGGTGCGCGGTTGTGGGGGTCGCGCGGGGTGTGACTGGGGTGAGCGGTCGGTGGGGCGTGCGACAGGGGGCGTGTTCCGGTTGTGGGGGTGGAACTGTGGTGCGCGTGGGGGCGGGCGTCCGGTTGGAGGGCCAGTGTTCGCGCCCCGACGCGCCCCCGGCTACTCACCGGGGTGACAAAATCCGCTCCGGACCGGGTCGTTGTTTCGTCACACCGATGAGAACCGGCCACCCCGCCGCCCACCCCGGGCCAGCAACACCCCGCCGGCCAGCGCCAGTAGGGCACCGGCCGCCACGGACACGGCCGGCAGCGTCCGGCCGACCAGCGCCAACTTCCCGCTGTCGGCCCGCGCCAGGGCGCTCTGCGCCCGCCGGGTGGCGGGAGTGAACGCGAGGTTCCGGGCGCGCAGCAACACCACCGCGTCCCGCCGGCCACCGGGCGCCCGCAGCGTCTTGACCGGCGAGATCGACGCGTCGACGATCCGGCCGGTGCGCTCCTCGACGACCAGGCTGATACCGGTGTTCGCGTACCACTCCTCGGCCTGGATCTGCCCCTGCCCGGGGCGGCCGACGAGCCGGCCGGGGACCTGCCGGGTGCCGGTCCGGGTGGCCGGCACGGTCCCGGTGAAGCGGTAGCCGGTGATCCCCGCCCGGCGCGTGGTGCCGGCGAAGCGGAGCGGGACGGCCGCGCCGAGGGTGTCGTCCCACCAGCGGTAGGTCCGCTTCGCCACGTGGAAGGGGAACTTGAGGTAGGCGTCCCCGTCGTACTGGGTGGGGGCCTCACCGCAGCAGTGCACGGGGGCGTTGCTGCGCCGGTCGGTGACCCAACGGCCGGTGGTCCACTGGAGCGCCTTGCGCGGGTCCGCCAAGGGGAGCGTCCGCGGGGTGTCGACCGTGGTGGACACGTCCCAGACCGCGCGCCCACTCTGCTCGCTCGCCGCGACGTCGCCCACCACGTGCCGGGTGAGGGTGATCCGCTGCCGGTCCCGGGTGGTCAGCGCGCCGGTGTCGAAGTAGCTGCCGGTGCCGGTGAAGACCGTGGTGACGTCGACGTCGACGGGGGTGACCGCGGCCCGCGGCGCCACGTACCAGACCAGCAACGGGGCCAACACCAGCAGGAACACGCCGACCCCGAACAGCGCCAGGGACAGCGGGGTGGCCGGGCGGTGGACGCATCTGGTGGGGGCGATGGGGGCAACGGGGGCGATGGGGTCGATGGGGACGGTGTCCGCGGCCGTGGAAGGTCCGGCGGGACCAGCAGGACCGGCGGGAGCGGCAGGGTCAACAGGGCCTGAACGACCGGCGGTTCTGGGGTGACCCTCGTGCCCGGGCTGCTGGCCGGAAGGGGGAAGCTGACGCATACGAGCACTCCTGGAAGCGGTGAGGGAACACGCCCTGGTGCACGTGCGGCGCCGCGACGCGGCGTCATGGGCCGGGAACGTAAGCGAACCCTTGACAGCGCGTCAATGCCCTTCCACACTCGGCAGGCACCGCGACCGAAGCGGCGCCGCGCGGTGGGAACGCGGCACCGCCGCCGGTCTCCCGAGCCGTCACGGCCCCTGTGGGGCACCGGGCGCAGGGCCGCAGGCGTCCGCCCCGCGACCGCCCGCGCGGCGACGTGCCGCCGCTCCTCCTGTGCCGCTCTCCGGTGCCGGCGCGTGCCGCGCTCCCGGTACCGACCGCCGACGAAGGGACCGCCGCGCCATGCACCGCACCCTCGCCGCCGCGCTGACCGCGTTGGCCGCCGCCGCCCTGGCCGTGGCCGTCGCGCTGGCCGTCGTCGCCACCCTGGAGGCCACGCCCGCGCAGCCGAACGTGCCGCTGGTGACCTTCGGCCGGCCCGGCGCCTGAGGGGGTGCCGTCGTGGTGATCGCGGTCCGCTCGGCGTGGCGGGAGGTCCCGCCCCAACAGGTGCACCGGTTCGCCACCCTGGCCCTGGCGGAGGTGCCCTCCCTGGCGCACGAGATCTTCCGGGAGATCCGCCACGAGTACCCCCAACTCCCGTTGATCCTCGACGAGTCGGGCGAACCGCGGGCCCTGGTGGGCATCCGGCAGTCCCTGGAGCACTTCGTCGCGCACCTCACCAACGGGATGGACCGGCCGCTCGTCCACCCACGGGTCTTCCAGGAGTTCGGCCGCGGCGAGGGCATCCAGGGCCGCAGCCTGGACGTCCTCCAGGCGATCTACCGGCTGGGGGTGCGGCTGGCCTGGCGGCGGCTGGCCGAGATCGGCCAGGAGGTCGCCATCCCCGCCCCCGCGATGTACGAACTGGCCGAGTCCGGCTTCGAGTACCTCGACGGGCTGGTCGCCGAGTCCGTCCGCGGCTACGCGGAGGCCGCCGCCCGCCAGGCCGGTGAACGCCTCCGGATGCAACGCCGCCTGATGGACCAGTTGTTCGCGGAACCGGACCACCCCCTGCTCACCGAACGGGCCCGGCTGCTCGGCTGGCCGCTGCCCGAACGGGTCGCGGTGGCGGTCCTGTTACGCCCGGACCGGGAGGCCGTGGCGCCCGCGGTGGCCGACGGGATCCTGCTGGACATGGAGTGCGAACGGCCCCGGCTGGTGGTGCCGGACCCGGAGGCGCCGGGGCGCCGGGAGCTGTTGGCCCGCGCCGCGGCCGGCTGGTCGGGCGCCATCGGGCCCGCCGTGCCCCCGTTGGACGCGGCGAAGTCGCTGCGCTGGGCCGCCTCCGCGGTCGACCTGATGGAGCGCGGACTGCTGCCCGCCGGCGAACTCCTCCAGTGCACCGAGCACACCGAGGCGTTGGTCCTGCTGCCGCCCGGCGAACTCATCGAGGACCTCACCCGCCGCCGGCTCGCCCCGTTGGCGCACTGCGGCCCGACCCACGGCCGGCGGCTCGCCGAGACCCTGCTCGCCTGGCTGGAGACCCGCGGCGGCGCCCCCGAGATCGCCACCCGCCTCGGCGTCCACCCCCAGACCGTCCGCTACCGCCTCCGCCAGATCCGCGAACTCTGGGACGGCGAACTCGACGACCCCGACCGCCGCTTCGAACTGGAACTCGTCCTCCGCGCCCGCCGCCTCCGCGGCGAGCTCGGCTGACGCCCTCAACCGACGCTAGCTGAAGTCGAATTCGCCGGTGCGGGTCCGCTTCAGCTCGAAGAACCGGTCGTAGCCGGCGAGCAGCCGGGCGCCGTCGAAGACCCGTACCGCGTCCTCGCCCCGGGGGATCGACATCAGGACCGGGCCGAAGAACGCCACCCCGTCGATGTGGATCGTGGGCGTGCCGACGTCCTCGCCGACCGGGTCCATGCCCTCGTGGTGACTCTTGCGGAGCGCGTCGTCGTAGGTGTTCTGCCCGGCGGCGCGGGCCAGTTCGGCCGGCAGTCCGACCTCGGCGAGGGCCTCCTCGATGACGGCCGCGGTGTCCTCCCGGCCCTCGTTGTGGATCCGGGTGCCGAGCGCGGTGTACAGGTCGCGCAGCACCTCCTCGCCGTGCTCCTGGGCGGCCGCGATGCACACCCGGACCGGACCCCAGCCGGTGTCCAACAGCTCGCGGTACTTCTCGGAGAGGTCCTCGCGGCCCTCGTTGAGCACGGACAGGCTCATGACCCGGAACCGCAGGTCGAGGTCCCGGAGGCGCTCCACCTCCAGGATCCAACGGGAGGAGATCCAGGCGAACGGGCAGATGGGGTCGAAATAGAAGTCGACGGTGTGGCGGGTGGGGCTCTGGTGCGTCATGGGGACCAGGTTAAGGCGCCACCGGACCGTCCGCCCGGGACACTCCGCCGCGCCGACCTTGGGCCAATTCCGTCACCGGTCGATCGCCGGGTGGGCCTCTGCGCACCCCGTTGACCTGGCGCCTCCGTGACCCATCGGCCCGGTGCCTCCGTGCCCTGCCGACCCGAGGCGTCCGTGGCTCATCGGCCCGGCTCCGCCCGGGCCTCGCCCGGCTTGGTGATCTCCTCGGCCGCTTCCTCCCCGAGGCCCAGCATCCGCTGGAGCAACTGCTTGAGCAGGGTGCGCTCGGCGGCCGTCAGCCGGCCCAGCGGCTCGCCGGCGAAGTCCAGCGACGTGCGCAGCCGTTCGGCCGTCGCGCGGCCCTCGTCGGTCGGCACGGCCAGCTTGACCCGGCGGTCGGCCGGATCGGGGCGGCGCTCCACCAGGCCGCGGGCCTCCAGGCGGTCCACGATGCCCGTCACGTTCGACGGCTCGCACTTCAGGCACTGGGCGAGCCGGCGCATCGGCATCGGCTCCATCGCCAGCAGGCGCAGCAGCCGGGCCTGGGCCCCGGTGAGGGAGTGGTCGGCCGCGGCGCGCTCGTACTCCTCGTGGTAGCGGGCGACGACGGTGCCGATGAGCTCGACCACCTCGACGGTCAGCGGGTCTGGACGCGGGGTCATACACACCAGGATACCCAATTGCTTGACAAGCTGAAATATTCAGCAGCATCATTGTTTCAGTACCTGAAACATTTGGAGGATCACGCTCATGTCCGCACCGCTGCCGACCACCAGCCGCGAATGGCACCTCGTCGCCCGCCCGCAGGGCTGGCCCACCCCCGACGACTTCGCGCTGCGCGAGGTCGCGCTGCCGGAGCTCGCCGACGGCCAGATCCTGGTGAAGAACCTCCACTTCTCCGTCGACCCGTACATGCGCGGCCGGATGAACGACGTCAAGTCCTATGTCCCGCCCTTCCAGTTGGGGCAGCCGATGGACGGTGGCGCGATCGGCGAGGTCCTCGCCTCGCGCGCCGAGGGCTTCACCGTCGGTGACCACGTCCTGCACGGCCTCGGCTGGCGCGAGCACGCCGTCCTCGACGCCACCCGCGCCGGCAAGGTGGACGCCTCGCTCGCCCCGCTCACCGCCTACCTCGGCGTCCTCGGCATGCCCGGCCTGACCGCGTACGCGGGCCTGCTGGCGGTCGCCGAGTTCAAGGAGGGCGACGCCGTCTTCGTCTCCGGCGCGGCCGGCGCCGTGGGCAGCCAGGTCGGCCAGATCGCCCGGCTCAAGGGCGCCTCGCGGGTGATCGGCTCCGCCGGCTCCGACGAGAAGGTCCGCCTGCTGACCGAGGAGTACGGCTTCGACGCCGCCTTCAACTACAAGAACGGCGACGTCACCGAGCAGCTCAAGGCCGCCGCCCCCGACGGCATCGACGTCTACTTCGACAACGTCGGCGGGGAGCACCTCGAAGCCGCCATCAGCGCGCTCAACGTCCATGGCCGGGCGGCCATTTGCGGCATGATCTCGATGTACAACGCCACGGAGCCGAGCTGCGCCCCGCGCAACCTCCCGCTGGTGATCGGCAAGCGCCTCCGCCTGGAGGGCCTGCTGGTCTCCGACCACCAGGCGCTCCAGCCGCAGTTCGTCGAGGAGGTCTCGGCCTGGATCCGCTCCGGCGAGCTGAAGTACGGCGAGACCAAGGTCTCCGGCATCGAGAACGGCGTCGAGGCGTTCCTCGGCATGCTCCGCGGCGCCAACACGGGGAAGATGATCGTGAGTTTGGAGGGCTGAGGACGGAGCAGCGCGGGCTGACGGGCGGGGCGTCACCGGGCGCGCCGCAGCGCCTGGGCATCGTCCGGCGCGTGGCGTGTCCCGTGCGCCTCGGCGCTCGACGGCGCCGCCTCGCCTCGCCCGTCCTCGCAGCTCAACGATCCGTGCGGTCCGACGTTCCCGAGGTCCGACGGCCCCACGGTTCAACGCCCCTGTGGCCCAGCGCCTCTTCTGTGAACTAACCGGGAACTAACCGGAAGCGGAGGCGGAAGGGGAAGCGGAGGTGGAAGGGGAAGCGGCGTGCCGAACGTCCCGTGGTGGCAGTGGTGTTGGAGGGGCACCTGGTGACTGCGTCGCCGCGGACCGGGTGCACCCGACCCGGAGCCGCCAGGTGCCCCCGAGGTGACCCCGGGCGGTCCTGGGTGCCCCGGGCGGTGGCCTGCCAGCGGCGTCGTCGCGGGCCCGGGCGGACCCGGGCAAGGCCCACAGCAACGGTTCCGCGCCGCCCCAAGGCTCCGCGAAGAACCACGGCTCCGCGAGGAACCCCGGCACAGGCCGCTCGCGACAGCTCCGATCGCCCGTGGCACCTCCGGTCGCCCACCGCTCGACCGGGCGCCGACGGCCCTCCGCACTGTGAGACTCGTCTCCCGCCGTTGCGCCTCCGCCGGTTAGGCTCGGCGGCAAGCCGTCGCGATGAGTGGGCGCGAGTCGCGGCGAACCACAGGAGGATTCGGTATGTCCATCCAGACCGTCGACGTCGTCTACACCGCCGTCGCCACCGCCGAGAACGGCCGCGACGGCCGCGTCGCCAGCGATGACGGCAAGCTGGACGTCGTCGTCAACCCGCCCAAGGAGCAGGGTGGTAGCGGCGCCGGCACCAACCCGGAGCAGCTCTTCGCGGCCGGTTACGGCGCCTGCTTCCAGGGCGCGCTCAGCGTCGTGGCCCGCCGGGAGAACGCCGATGTCTCCGGCTCCCGGGTGACCGCCAAGGTCGGCATCGGCAAGACCCCGGAAGGCGCCTTCGGCCTCGCGGTCGAGATCGTCGCCTCGATCCCCAACGTCGACGCGGCCACCGCCAAGGACCTCGTGGAGAAGGCGCACCAGGTGTGCCCGTACTCCCGCGCCACCCGCGGCAACATCGAGGTCACGCTGACCGTCGCCTGAGACGGCCGGGGCGACTGAGGTCGCTCAGGCGCCTCAACGGCCAGGTTGACCGGGCCAGTTGAGCCGGCCGGACGGTCAACCAGGCCGACCATGCCGGCCCGACAGGCGCCGGCATCGGCACCGCCACCACGAGGGCCGCACCCACCCCAGGGCGCGGCCCTCCGCCGTCCCCGCGGCCGCCCCACTCCTCCCGCCCCTGTGACGCAGCCAACATTCACGGACTCTTGACGTCCCGGCCATGTAATCGATTTCGTAGCCCCCACACAGCAGGCGTAATCGATTACACGACAGCGGAACGGCAACGGTGCCATGGCGAACATCAAGGATGTGGCGGAGCGGGCGGGGGTCTCCGTCGCCACCGTCTCCCGGGTCCTCAACGGCAACAGCCCCGTTGCCGAGACCCGCGAGCGGGTGCTCGCCGCCGTGCGGGAGCTGGGCTACCGCCCCAACAACGTCGCCCGCGCCCTGCGCACCGCCCGCACCGGCACGCTCGGCCTGGTGATCAGCGACCTCACCAACCCGTTCTTCACCGAGCTGGCCGACGCCGTCGAGGACGCCGCCCGCGGCCTCGGCTACAGCCTCGTCATCGGCAACGCCGGCGAACGCCCCGCCCAACAGGACGACTACATCCGCACGTTGCTGGACCGCCGGATCGACGGTCTGCTGGTCAGCTCCGCCGGCACCGGCTCGGCGATGCTCCGCGAGGTCGTCGCCTCCGGCACCCCCCTCGTCCTGCTGGACCGCGCGGTCCCCGGCATCGAGGCGCCCTGCGTCCGCGCCGACGGCCGGGCCGCGCTCACTGACCTCGCCGCCCACCTCGCCGCGCTCGGCCGCCGCCGCCCCGCGATCATCGTCGCCCCGGCCGGCACCCCCACCGGCGACGAGCGGCTGGAACTCTTCCGCACGGCCCTGGCCGAGCACGGCATCGCCGTGCCCGACGAGCGGGTCGGCGCCACCCCCGACCTCCAACCCACCGGCGGCCGCCGGGTGATGAGCGGCTTCCTCGACCTCCCCGAACCCCCGGACGCCGTGCTGGCCACCGACAACCTGATGGCGCTCGGCGCGATGGACGAACTCCGCGCCCGCGGCCTGCGCGTCCCCGACGACATGGCGCTGGTGGTCTACGACGACGTGCCGTGGTTCGCGCACACCGACCCGCCGCTGACCGCCATCGCCCAGCCCACCCGCGAACTCGGCCGGGCCGCCGTCCGCACCCTGTTGGAGCGCATCGAGGGGCGCTCCACCGGGTCGGTGCTGCTGCCCGCCCGTCTGGTGCCGCGCCACTCCTGCGGCGAACCCACCGCCCACTGACCGCACCCGCCCACCGACCGCACCCGCCCGCGCAAACCGCAACCGCAGCCGGAACCGGATCCGCACCCGCAATCGGCCCGACCGCACCGCACGGACAGTACGGACCGCACGACCCGCACCACCGGGCCCGCCGTACGACGACCGGCCGGGCACCCCACCCGGCGAGAACCAGCCAGCCGAGGTAACCGACCCAGGAAGAGAGGGGCAGCGCATGACCGGCGTCAACGACGACGTACCGGACGGCCGCGAACTGCTGCGCGTCGAGGGGGTGACCAAGGCGTTCCCCGGCGTCCGCGCGCTGGACGGCGTCGACCTGAGCCTGCGCGCCGGCGAGGTGCACGTGCTGCTCGGCGAGAACGGCGCGGGCAAGAGCACCCTGATCAAGATGCTCTCCGGCGCCCACCGCCCGGACGGCGGCCGCATCCTCGTAAGCGACGACGAGGGGCTCGGTAACCGTCGGGAGCACCCCCGCCCGGCACCGGCCGGCGGCGGCGTGTCCGACGGGCTCCGCGAGGTGCAGATCCGCTCCGCGCAGGACGCCGAACGGCTCGGCATCGCCACCATCTACCAGGAGTTCAACCTCGTCCCCGGGTTGACCGTGGCCGAAAACATCTTCCTCGGCCGCCAGCCGCGCACCGCGCTCGGCCTGGTCGACAAGAAGACCATGCGCGCCCGCGCCGCCGAACTGCTGCGCCGGGTGCGCCTGGACGTCTCCCCGAACACCCCGGTCGCCGAACTCGGCATCGCCCGGCTCCAGATGGTGGAGATCGCCAAGGCGCTCAGCCTGGACGCCCGCGTCCTGATCATGGACGAGCCGACCGCGGTGCTCACCGCCGAGGAGGTGGAGACGCTCTTCGGCATCGTTCGCGAACTGCGCGACGCCGGCGTCGGCATCATCTTCATCACCCACCACCTCGACGAGATCGGCGCCCTCGGCGACCGGGTCACCGTGCTGCGCGACGGCCGCTCCGTCGACGAGGTGCCCGCCGCCACCGACGAGGACGAGCTGATCCGGCTGATGGTCGGCCGGGACATCGCCGAGCAGTACCCCCGGCGCCGCCCCCACGCGCCGGGCGCGCCCCTGCTGCGGGTCCGCGGCCTGACCCGCAAGGGCGCCAAGGGCACCGGCGGCGGCCCCGCCCGACCGGTCTTCGACACCATCGACTTCGAGGTCCGGGCCGGTGAGGTGGTCGGACTGGCCGGACTGGTCGGCGCCGGCCGCACCGAGGTCGCCCGCGCCGTCTTCGGCGTGGACCGCTACGACGCCGGCACCGTCGAGGTCTCCGGCGAGCTGCTGGCCGGCGGGGACGTCCGGGCCGCGATGCGGGCCGGCTTGGGCCTGGTGCCCGAGGACCGCAAGGGCCAGGGCCTGGTCCTGGACGCCTCGCTCCAGGACAACCTGACGCTGGCCCGGCTCGACCGGGACACCCGCGGCGGACTGGTCGACCGGCGTGGCCAGCGGCGCGAAGCGGCCGCCGTCGCCGAGCAGTTGAAGGTCCGGATGAGCGGCCTGGGGCAGTCCGCCCGCACCCTCTCCGGCGGCAACCAGCAGAAGATCGTCATCGGCAAGTGGCTGTTGGCCGAGACCCGGCTGCTGATCCTGGACGAGCCGACGCGCGGCATCGACGTCGGCGCCAAGGTCGAGATCTACCAGCTCATCAACGAACTGACCGCGGCCGGCTGCGGGGTGCTGATGATCTCCAGCGATCTGCCCGAGGTGCTCGGCATGAGCGACCGGGTGCTGGTGATGGCCCAGGGCCGACTGACCGGTGAACTGCTCGCCGGCGAGGCCACCCAGGACGCCGTGATGGAGCTGGCGCTGCAGTCCCCGCACGGCGCCACCGGCGAGATGCACACGAACGAGAGCGCAATGGAGGGCTCCGATGTCCGCTGAGGTGAAGACCGCAACCGCCCCGGGGGCGACGGACGGGGGCCCGGCCCCGGACGGCTTCGGGCCGTGGTTCTCCCGGGCCGTCCTGCGCAACGGCCCGCTCGGTGGGCTGATCGCCTTGGTCGTGGTGATGGCGGTGCTGTCCCGGGACTTCCTCAACGGGCAGAACCTCCTCAACGTCGGCGTGCAGGCGTCGGTCACCGCGGTGTTGGCCTTCGGCGTCACCTTCGTGATCGTCTCGGCCGGTATCGACCTGTCGGTCGGTTCGGTCGCCGCGCTGTCCGCCACCGTCGTCGCCTGGGCCGCCACCCACGAAGGACTGCCGGTCTGGCTCGCGGTGCTGCTCGGCCTCGCGGTCGGCGCGGCCTCCGGCCTGCTCTCCGGCGCCCTGGTCGCCTACGGCCGACTGCCCGCCTTCATCGCCACGTTGGCGATGCTGTCGGTCGGCCGTGGTCTGGCCCTGGTCATCTCCGGCGGCTCGCCGATCCCCTTCCCCGGCGCGGTCAACGCCCTCGGTGACACCCTGGGCGGCTGGCTGCCGGTCCCCGTCCTCGTGATGATCGCCATGGGGCTGATCGCCGCGCTGGTCCTGGCGCGCACGTACACCGGCCGCGCGATGTTCGCCATCGGCGGCAACGAGGAGGCGGCCCGCCTCTCCGGCATCGACGTCAAGCGCCGCAAGCTGGTGATCTACGCGCTGTCCGGGCTGTTCGCCGCCGTCGCCGGCATCGTGCTGGCGGCCCGGTTGACCTCCGCCCAGCCGCAGGCCGCGAGCGGCTACGAACTCGACGCGATCGCCGCCGTCGTCATCGGCGGGGCCAGCCTCTCCGGCGGCTCCGGAAAGGCGTCCGGCACCCTGATCGGCGCGCTGATCCTCGCGGTGCTGCGCAACGGCCTGAACCTGCTGAGCGTTTCGGCCTTCTGGCAGCAGGTCGCCACCGGTCTGGTGATCGCGCTCGCGGTCCTCCTGGACACCCTGCGGCGCCGGAGCGCGCGATGAGGCGGCGCACGGCACTGTTCGGCGCGGCCCTCGCGGTCGGCGCCCTGGCCCTGACCGGCTGCGACCGCGGCGGCGACACCGACCTCGGACTCGCCCTGTCGACCATGAACAACCCGTTCTTCGTCGGCATCAAGGAGGGAGCGCAGGCCGAGGCGGACGCCCGCGGACTGCACATCAACATCACCGACGCGCAGAACGACCCGATGCAGCAGATCAACCAGATGGAGACCTTCACCAGCCAGCAGGTGAGGGCGACCATCATCAACCCGGTGGACTCCGACGCCGCCGTCCCGGCCGTCGGCGTCGCCAACCGGGCCAAGGTGCCGGTGATCTCCATCGACCGCGGTGTCAACGGCGGACAGGTCGGTTCGACCATCGCCTCCGACAACGTCGCCGGCGGCCGGCTCGCCGCGAAGACCCTGGCCGAGGCGCTCGGCGGCAAGGGCAAGGTGGCCTTCCTCGAAGGCCAGCCCGGCACCTCCGCCGCCCGGGAACGCGGCCAGGGCTTCGAGGAGGGCATCAAGCGGTACCCCGGCATCCAGGTCGTCGCCCGACAGCCCGCGGACTTCGACCGGACCAAGGGCATGGACGTGATGTCCAATATGCTCCAGGCGCACCACGACATCGGTGGGGTGTTCGCCGCCAACGACGAGATGGCGCTCGGCGCGTCCAAGGCGCTGGGGGCCCGCTCCGGCAAGGACGTGAAGGTGGTGGCGTTCGACGGCACCCCGGACGGGGTCCGGGCCGTCCGCGCCGGCACCCTGACCGCCACCGTCGCCCAGCAGCCCGAACTGCTCGGCAAACAGGCCGTGGACTGGGCGCTGAAGGCGGCCCGCGGTGAGACGCTGCCGCGGACGGTCAAGGTGCCGGTGGTGCTGGTGACGGCGGCCAACGCGGCTGCCTTCGGCGGCTGACGGCCCCGGCGGGCACCGGGTCGGACGGCCCGCCGCCGGTGCCCACCGGCCGCCGGCGGACTGGACGACGGAACGACGGGCGGCGTGTGGACGCAACGGAACGACGCCCGGGCGGGCCGGCCGGACCGAACCGGTCGGACGGATCGGGCAGCCTGGACAAGCCGGGCGGAGAACGGGACAGGCCGGCCGGAGAGAGACCGGATCGGCCGGACAGAGAAGAAGAGGAACGGCGCATGTACGACGTCCTGGTGGTCGGCTCGGCCAACGCGGACCTGACCGTGCGGGTGACCCGACGGCCCGGCGCGGGGGAGACCGTGCTCGGCACGGACCTGGTGGAATCGGCCGGTGGAAAGGGCGCCAACCAGGCGGCCGCGGCGGCCCGGATCGGTGGCCGCACCGCCCTGCTGGCCCGGGTCGGCGGGGACGCCTACGGCGAACTGCTGCTGGCCGCCCAGCGCGCGGCGGGCACCGACGTCGCTCCCGTCATCGTGGACGAGGACGCCCGCACCGGCACCGCGATGATCGTCGTCGGCCCGGACGGCGACAACAGCATCGTCGTCTCGCCCGGCGCCAACGCCGCCCTCACCCCGGACGACGTGGCCGCCGCCAAGGACGTCATCGCGGCCTCCTCGGTGGTCTCCCTGCAACTGGAGATCCCGCTGGAGACCGTCCAAGCGGCCGCCACGACCGCCGAGGAGGCCGGCACCCGTGTCGTCCTCAACCCCTCCCCGGCACCGGAGGGCCTCGCCCCCGAACTCCTGGCCGTCGCCGACCCGCTGGTGGTCAACGAGCACGAGGCCCGGCAGCTTTCCGGCCGCACCGACGGCAGCCCCGCCGAGTGGGCGGCCGCACTGCGCGAACGGGGCGCCCGCTCCGTCGTGGTGACCCTCGGCGGCGACGGCGCGCTGGTGCTGGACGCCTCGGGGACGACCACCGTCCCGGGCATCCGGGTCGCGGCCGTGGACACCACGGGCGCCGGCGACGCCTTCACCGGCGCCCTGGCCACCCGGCTCGCCGCGGGCGCCGCCCTCCCCGAGGCGGCCCGCTTCGCGGTACGCGTCGGCGCCGCCGCCGTCACCAAGCCCGGCGCCCAACCGTCGTACCCCACGACCGAGGAACTGTCCCAGTTCCCGGAGCCGTCCGAGCAGTCGGACCCGACGCAGCGCTAAGAGCACCGAGCCGCGCGGCACGGGCGAGCTGACCGAGTCGGGCGGGGCGGGGGAGCCGACCGGGCCGAGCAGGGCGGGGGAGTTGGCTGAGCCGGCCGGGCCGAGCAGGGCGGGGGAGTTGGCCGAGCCGGCCGGGCAGGGCGAGCCCCGTCCCGTCACTGTGGACGCCCCGATGGGCCGCGGGCGGGCGGGGCCAACGAGGCGGTGCGGTACGGCGGTTGAACGCCGCGCCGCCTCGCCCCGCCGGCCCCGCCACCCGTGCCTCACCGCTCGACTCCCACGTTGAACACGGCGCTCGTGCCGTCCCCGTCGCCGCCACCGCCGCCGGCACCGATCTCCTCGCGGTACGTGCCGTCCTTGACGTACGCGCTCCCGGACCCGGGCCCCGCCCCGAGCTCCCGCGGTCCGTACAGCGCGTGCTCCGCACCCGTCGCCCATGCCCAGTAGCGGTCGCCGTAGGACCAGTGCCACCACTCGGTCGGGTAGTTGACCAGGCCCGCCCCGCGCAGCGCGGTGGCCAGCAGCCGGCGGTTGGCGCGGACCGCGGGGGTCAGGCCGGGCGCGGAGGTGTAGCACGCGCCACCGCTCTCCTCCGGGGACGCGTCGATCGGTGTCCCCATGTCGACCTCGGTGCCGTCCGCCGTGACCAGGGTGAGGTCCACCGCGCCGCCCGCGCTGTGCGGAGCGATCTCCGGCGGGGACACGAAGCGGCTGGCCGCCCGGTGGACCCGCGCGTCGTCCCAGTCGGGATGGGCGGCGCGGAGCTCGTCCCCGTACCGCGTGAAGTAGTGGCGCTGGAGCGCCGGCGGGCGGTAGCCCTCCACGAACCGCAACCGCAGCCCGTCCGGCAACGCCTCCTGCGCCGCCAACAGCCGCCGCAACACCCCTTCCCGCAGATACGTGAACGCGCCAGCCCCGTCCGCACCCGCCTCCTCGCCGGTGACGTCGTCCGCCAGCAGCCGGGGCGCCGCGGTGCGCACGTCCACCAGCGGTTCACCGCACTCCCGGACCGGCACCGCGGCCACCGCCGGGTCGGCCATCAACGTGATCGCGTCCCGGACGTCGCTCAGCACCAACTCCGCGCCGTCGCCGGCCGGTCCCGCCGCGGGGGTCCCCGCCCGCTCGCCGGACGGCAGCCAGCAGCCGCTGAGCCCGATGGCCGGCCCGGGGCTGCCGACCCCGATGCCGTTCGCCAACAGGACGTGCAACCCGTACTGACGCGCCAACTCGCCGTACCGCGCCACCCGCTCCGCCTCGCTGTGGAAGGCGCTGGCCAGATACACCCCGCAGCCGTCCGCCGCGGCCCGCTCCGGCATCTCGGCGAAGGAACTGTCGAAGCAGGTGGCGAGCGCGAACCGGATCCCGCCGAGCGTGAACCGGCCGTGCCCGCTGCCCGGTGCGAACGTCGGGCTCTCCGTCTGGTGCACATGCCGCTTGTCGTAGCGGGTGAGGAGGGTGCCGTCCGGCCCGTAGACGAAGCTGGCGATGGTGGGCTTCGCGCCGCCCTCGGGGCCGCCCCCGGGGCCGTTGACCACCGCCGCGACGCCGGCCGCCCGGCACGCGTCGCGTATCGGCGCCAGCCGGGGGTCGTCCGGCAGCACCGTCAGCCCCGCCGGGTCGGCGGCCAACAGCCGGAGGTCGTAGTGGGTCAACGCCAGCTCGGCGAAGACCACCAGCCCGGCGCCGCGCTCGGCTGCCTCCGCGATGAGCCCGGCCATCCGCCTGGCGTTGGCGGCGATATCTCCTGCTACGGAGGGGAGTTGTGCGGCTGCGATGATCATTCACCCATGATGCCCGCCTCACCCTCCGCTCGCGGCGCCCTGTGGATAACCCCGTCCGGCCCCACAAAACCCGACGCCCCGCCCGCCCGGCCATCCGGCCGAGCGACCGCCTGGCCGATCGAGGTTCGCCTCGAAAGCACCCGCACCCGACCACCCCCTCCAAGCCGGCCGCCCGCCTGTCCTCCTGCCCCAACCACCTTTCACTGACAGGGTGTTATCGATAAGTCGATCCAAGAGGGAAGGCCGGGAAGAGCCGGAACAGACCGGCACGCGTCGCCTACTCAGCCAGCCCCAGCCCCAGCCCCAGCATCACCACCAACCCCAGCAGGGCCCACGCCCATCCAGTACCCCACCACCCGCACCGGACCTCCACCCTGACCCACTCGCGGCCACTCATCCACCCACCGACCTGGCTACGGATACGGCCCTACTCCGCGCCCGTCCCCCGGGCCCGCTCCCCACTCCCCAACAGGGCCAGGAAGTCCCGGAACGACGCCGGCATGTCGACCTGTTCCGGGTCCAGTAGCCATTGCAGTTGGAGTCCGTCCAGTACGGCGACCAGCAGCGGTGCCGCCCGCTCCGGGGTGAGCCCGCCGGGGAGGGTGTCGCCGAACTCGGCCCGCAGCGCTGCCGACAGGGACTCGCGCACCGTACGGAAGCGGGCCTCGAAGAAGTCGCGCGCCGGGTGGTCCTCGGTGACGCTGTCGGCGGAGAGCACGGTGTACGCCTGGACGATGCCGGGGCGGGCGGCGTTGTAGTCGACGAGTTGGGCGAGGCTGCCGGTGCGCCAACTGCCGGAGGCGGCAGCGGTGGTGTCCCAGCGGTCGCGCGCCTCCAGGACCCCGACCAGCAGCAGTTCCTTGGTCGGGAAGTGGTGCAACAGGCCCTGCTGCGTGAGCCCGGCCCGCTCGGCGACGGCGGCGAGCGACGTCCGGCGGTAACCGCGCTCGGCGATCAGCGCCGTGGCGGCCTCCAGGATCGCCGCCCGCCGCTCCGCGCGCTGGGCCGCCCGCCCGCCTTTGGCACGGCGGGAGCCACCGGCCGCGTCCTGCTCCCGTGCACTCACCGGCCGAGCGTAACCCCGCTGCCCCGCCCTCCCGTTGCCCTCGACTCTCGAATAACGGAGGAATAACGATGCCTACCTCCCGTCCGGTATGGCGGCCAGAATGCGGCCGGGGGCCGCATTCCGGTACACGACGCAGGACGCACGACGGACGACGCGAGGGAGCGCCGCACATGACCGATCAGCCGCCCACCCGCCCCACCACCGCCAGCGCTCCCCACCCCGCCCCCGGCCTCCACGCCAATGCCAGCGCGAACACCACCCCTGCCTCCGCCCCCTGCTCCCGCGACTACTCCGCCGTGGTGGAGCGGGCGCTCGGGGCACTCGACCTGGACACCAAGGTCCGACTGCTCTCCGGGCAGGACATGTGGAGCCTGCCTGCGGTGCCGGCGATCGGGTTGCGGTCGCTGGTGATGTCGGACGGGCCGATCGGGGTCCGGGGCCGGTACTGGAGCGCGGAGGACCCGTCGGTGGCGCTGCCCAGCCCCACCGCCCTGGCCGCCACGTGGGATCCCGAACTGGCCCGCCGGGCCGGCCATCTGCTCGCCCAGGAGGCCCGCCGCAAGGGCGTGCACGTCCTGCTCGCGCCCACGGTCAATCTGCACCGCTCACCGCTGGGCGGCCGGCACTTCGAGTGCTATTCGGAGGATCCGCTGCTGACCGGCGTGATCGGCGCGGGCTATGTGCGGGGCGTGCAGGAGGGCGGCGTCGGCACCACGGTCAAGCACTTCGTCGGCAACGACGCCGAGACCGACCGCTTCACGGTCGACAACCGCATCGCCCCGCGCCCGCTGCGCGAGCTCTATCTCGCCCCCTTCGAGCACATCGTCGGCCACGCCCGCCCCTGGGGCGTCATGACCGCCTACAACAAGGTCAACGGCACGACGATGACCGAGCACCACCACCTCGTCACCGAAGTCCTGCGCGGGGAATGGGGCTTCGACGGCGTCAACGTCTCCGACTGGACGGCGGCCCGGCACACCGTCCGGGCCCTGCGCGGCGGTCTGGACGTGGCGATGCCGGGGCCCCGCACGGTCTTCGGCGCCCCGCTCGCGGCGGCCGTCCGCGCGGGCGAGGTCGCCGAGTCGGAGGTGGACGCCGCGGTGCGCCGGGTACTGCTGCTCGCCGCCCGGGCCGGCGCGCTGGACGGGGCGCCGCCCGCGGTGGACCCGGCCGAGGCGCCCCGGGGCATCGACGGGCGGGCCGTCGCCCGCGAACTGGCCCGCCGCGCCGTCGTCCTGCTGCGCAACGAGCCGGCGGTGCAGGCACCCGAGGGTGGCGCCCGGCCGGTGCTGCCGCTCGATGCCACCGGGCTCCGCCGGGTCGCCGTCATCGGCGCCGCGGCCCGCGACGCCCGGGTGCTCGGCGGTGGCTCCGCCACCGTCTTCCCCGCGCAGATCGTCTCCCCGCTCGCGGGCCTGCGCGCCGCGCTCCCCGACGACGTCGAGGTGGTCTTCGCGACCGGCGCCGACCCGCGCACCCGCGTCCCGCACGCCCGGGACGGCTTCACCCTGACCGCCCGCTACCTCGCCGCCGACGGTCGACTGCTCGCCCGGACGCCGCAGTTCGACGGTCACGTCCAGGCGCTGGGCAGCTTCCCCGACGGCGTCACCCAGCGCGACCTGCACGCCGTCGAACTCACCGGCAGCTTCACCCCGCGGACCAGCGGCACCCACACCCTGACGGTGGCCGGCACCGGTTGGCTCCGGCTGACCGTGGGCGACGCGGTCCTCTTCGACGGCGAGGGCGCCAAGTTGGTGGGTGCCGACCCCTTCGAGGCGTTCATGCAGCCCGGCGAACACCGGATCAGCGCGGACCTGGCGGCCGGTCAGGAACTGGCGCTCACCCTGCGGTTCGTGCCGCACAGCCGCGGCCCGGGGGAGGGCATGGACGCCCTGAACTTCGCCCTCGGCCACAGCGAACCGCAGCTCGACGACGACGCCGAGATCGCGGAGGCGGTCCGTGCGGCGGCCGGCGCGGATGCCGCGATCGTCGTCGTGGCGACCACCGAGGAGGTCGAGTCGGAGGGCTTCGACCGCACCGACCTCCGACTTCCGGGCCGGCAGGACGAGTTGGTCGCCCGGGTCGCCGCCGTCAACCCCCGCACCGTCGTGGTGGTCAACTCCGGCTCCCCGGTGGAGATGCCCTGGCGCGACGAGGTGCCCGCCGTGCTGCTGAGCTGGTTCCCCGGCCAGGAGGCCGGGGCCGCGCTGGCCGACGTCCTGCTCGGCGCCCACGAACCGGGCGGCCGCCTTCCCACCACCTGGCCGGCCCGTCTGGCCGACGCCCCTGTCACCACCGTCACCCCCACCGACGGCACGCTCGACTACGCGGAGGGGCTCTTCATCGGCTACCGCGCCTGGCAGCGCACCACGGTCGCGCCCGCCTACCCCTTCGGCCACGGCCTCGGCTACACCGACTGGGAGTACGAGTGCGTGGACACCACCCCCGACTCCGTCCGCGTCCGCGTGCGCAACACCGGTGACCGTCCCGGGTGCGAGGTCGTCCAGATCTACCTCGCGCCGACCGGCGACACCCCCGATGCGCCGGAGCGCCCGGTGCGCTGGCTGGCCGGCTTCGCCACCGTCGAGGCGGGCCCCGGCGAGAGCGCGGAGACCGAAATCCCGCTGCCGGGCCGCGCCTTCGAGGTCTGGTCGGAACCGGACGGCGGCTGGCGCCGGATCCCGGGCACCTACGCCGTCGAGGTCGGCCGCAGCAGTACCGACCTCCGGCTGACCGCGCGGGTCACTGCTGAGTGAGCACCGAGACGTCGCCGCCGCTGGTCCGCGCGGATATTTTGTGCGCCGAGCCCTCGTCCGTGGCGACGGACACCTTCCGGCTCCCGCCGCTGGTGCCCGCGTCGACGGCGTAACTGCCCTTCGGAACGCGGACGGTGACGTCGCCCCCGCTGGTGCGGGCCGACACGTCGTCGGGCACCGCGCCGAGCGTGGCCTCCACGTTCCCGCCGCTGGTCTTCAGCTTCGCCGTGCGGGCCGTGGTGTCCTCGACGGTGACGTCGCCGCCGCTGGTTTCCGCGGTGATCCCGCCGCCGGCGCCGCGGACGGTGACGTCCCCGCCGCTGGTGTGCAGATCGACCGAGGCGTTGCGCGGCAGCAGCACGCGGTAGCCCACCTCACAGCGGTGCCCGGTCGAGCAGTCCTCCGAAGTCAGCGTCAGCCGCCCGTCCTTGAGTGTGTGGCCGGTCTCCGGCTTGGCGTCGTCGTACTTGAGCTTCTCGGTCACCTTGACCGTCCCGCCGGCGTCCACCGGCACGATCTCGATGTTCCCGCCGTGCGTCGTCGCCGACAGCGATCTGACCGTGCCGTCGACGTCGTAGCTCCGCTCGGCGGACTTCTGCGGGCCGCCCACCACCAGGGAGCAGCCGGTCGTCAGCAGGGTCAACGCCGCGCAGGGCAGGATGAGATGGGCGGCACGGAGACGGGCCATGGTGATTCCCCCGGAGGCAGTGGCGAGCGGTCGGTACAAAAGCGAGCGGACCGGGTCGGACCCGCTCGACCTTCATCCTCCCCCCTCCGCACCCCGCGCACGTCGCCGCACGGTATGACCTTCCACGTCCCCGCACGGTATGAGCCGCACCACCGCGCCCTTAAGGGTTTCCCTGAGAGGGCGTGAGGGTGGACGCCTCACCCGCCGGAAGCGGCCTCACTCTTCAGGGGGTTTTCCTTGCGGGTGACCGTCCGGAACGCCAGCTCCGCCAGCTCCTGCTGACCGCGCAGCCCCGGGTGGAACCAGTCCCAGGTGCTCAACTGCTCGCCGGTGAAGCGGTAGTCGAAGACCGACCGGTCGAAGCGGCACAGCGCGTCCTCGGCGCAGACCTCCGCCAGTGCCGTGTTGTAGTCCCGCACCCGCTCCTGGACCAGCGCCCGCCGGTCCTGCGCCGGCTTCGTCAGATCGTCCGGGTCGCGCAGCATCGACCCGCACAGGCCCAGCTTCCACACCTGCTTGCCGAGCTGGTTCTTGCGCCCCTCGGACCACAGGCGCAACAGGTCCGGCACCGCCGCGACATACACCTGGGTGTGCGGCAGGGACCTGCGCAGCGCCTTCATGGACCGCTCGAAACCGGTGCGGAAGGCGGCCGGTGAGGTCATGGCGCGGACGTCGCTGCGGCAGGCGTCGTTGGCGCCGATCAGGACCGTGACCAACTCCGGCCGACGGGCCGCGGCTTCGGTGATCTGCTGCGGCAGATCGCTCATCAGGGCGCCGGTCTTGGCGTAGTTCCAGCTGTGGGCGGCCGGGTTCTCCTTCAACAGCCGCCGGGCCAGGCTGTTGACCTTGGGGCTGGTGCCGGTGGACCAGGAGACCTCCGGGCAGTCGGAGAGCACCGTACAGGCGTCGAAGCCGGCGGTGATGGAGTCGCCCAGCGCCGCGATCGAGCGGGGGTCGGTCCGCCAGGCCGGCGTCGGCTTCGCGGTGGGCTTCGCCGACGCGCCGTCGTGCGGTGCGGCGGCGTTGCCACAGGCGGTGAGGGCGCCCAGCAGCGCGCAGGCCGTCGCCGAGGCGAGGGCGGCGCGGGCGACGAGGCGGTGCCGCCGAGGGCGAACGGGCCGATCGATCGTCGTCATCCTCTGTCCCCCTCCGGCGTGCGAGTGATATCTCTTCGGGTATCGACGGTACGTCACTTCGGGTTTGTCGCCGCGCGGTAGTTTTGCCCCGCGCCTGCCGGGTGGTGACCCGAAGTAGTACGTGCAGTCGGCACAGACAAATGACAACACGTCATTTCCTGTCCCTTTTGCGGCAAATTCCGCCTGGTGGTGTTTACTGTAGGTCACCTCGCATGCTGGTGCCGAAGTGATCACTGGGGCAGAATGTCGATAGCTGTCCCGGCCGCGACCGGAACGGGCACGAGGCCGCTGGGGAAGGCGAACCTCGATCCGCACGGGAGGTCCCGGTGACGACACGTGGAGTTCTGTACGTCCACTCCGCTCCGCGCGCGCTGTGCCCGCACGTCGAATGGGCAGTGGCGGGCGTCCTCGGGGTGCGCGTCAACCTCGACTGGATCCGCCAGCCGGCGTCGCCCGGCACCTGGAGAGCCGAGTTCTCCTGGCAGGGCGAGGCCGGCACCGCCTCCAAGCTGGCCTCCGCGCTGCGCGGTTGGCACCTGCTGCGCTTCGAGGTGACCGCCGAGCCCTGCGCCACCGCCGAGGGCGAGCGCTACAGCGCCACCCCCGACCTGGGCATCTTCCACGCCGTCACCGGCATCCACGGCGACATCCTCATCCCCGAGGACCGGCTGCGCGCCGCCGTCGACCGCTCCGCACGCGGCGAGACCGAACTCGCCGCCGAGGTCGCCAAGCTGCTCGGCAAGCCCTGGGACGACGAGTTGGAGCCCTTCCGGTACGCCGGCGAGGGCGCCCCGGTGCGCTGGCTCCACCAGGTCGTCTGACGACCCGTACGAGGCCGTGCGCGGCCGTACGGAGCCTTGTGGCGGATGGTCCCGCGACACCGCGGCGCGCGGTTGACCGTGAGTCCGCTCCAACGCCTAGCGTGCCGGCATGGCTGACAACAACACCTCCCCCGCCAACTCGGTCGCCGTCCTCGGCACCGGGATCATGGGTGCGGCGATGGCCCGCAACCTCGCCCGCGCCGGGCTGGACGTCCGCGCCTGGAACCGCACCCGCGCCAAGGCCGAACCGCTGGCCGCCGACGGCGTACGGGTCACCGACACCCCCGCCGAGGCGGTGGACGGCGCCGACACCGTGCTCACCATGCTGCTCGACGGTCCCGCCGTCCTCGACGCCATGCGTCGGGCCGCCCCGCGGCTCGCGCCCGGCACCCTCTGGCTCCAGACGAGCACCGTCGGACCCGCCGCCCTGGAACCGCTCGTGCGGTTCGCCGGTGAACGGGAACTCCGGATCGTCGACGCCCCCGTACTGGGCACCAAGGCGCCCGCCGAGAAAGGGCAGTTGATCGTCCTCGCCGCCGGGCCCCAGGAACTGCGCGAGCGCGCCGGGCGGGTCCTCGACGTCGTCGGCGGCCGCACCCAGTGGGTCGGCGAGGACGCCGCGAGCGGGGCCGCCAGCCGCCTCAAGCTGGTCGTCAACAGCTGGGTGCTCACCATCATCGGCGGTACCGGTGAAACCCTGGCACTCGCCAAGGGGTTGGACGTGGACCCGCGGGCCTTCCTGGAGGCGATCGGCGGCGGCTCGCTCGACATGCCCTACCTGCGGATGAAGTCGGAGCTGCTCCTCACCGGCGACCTGGAGCCCAGCTTCACGGTCTCCGCCGCGCGCAAGGACACCCGGCTGATCAACGAGGCCGGAGAGGCGGCCGGCGTGCGGATGGACCTGGCGGCCGCGACCGCGGAGCGCCTCCGCCGGGCCGAGGAGCAGGGCCACGGCGGCGAGGACGGCGTGGCCGCGTACTTCGCCAGCTTCGACGGCTGATCGGCCGCCACAGGGAAGCACAAGGGCCCGCCCGGTCCCAACGACCGGGCGGGCCCTTGTGCGTCCGTCCTACGGGGCGTGACGTCAGACCGTGCGGAAGGCGAGGACCACGTTGTGGCCGCCGAAGCCGAACGAGTCGTTCAGCGCCGCGAGCCGGCCGTCGGCGGGCAGCGGGCGGGCCTCGTCGCGGACGATGTCCACCTCCACCTCGGGGTCGAGGTTCTCGATGTTGATGGTCGGCGGGGCCGTCCGGTGGTACAGCGCCAGGATGGTGGCGACCGTCTCCACGCCGCCCGCGCCGCCCAGGAGGTGGCCGGTCATCGACTTGGTGGCGGAGACCGCCATGTGGTCCACGTCGCTGCCGAAGACCTTGCGCAGCGCCTTCAGTTCGGCGAGGTCGCCCTGCGGGGTCGAGGTGGCGTGCGCGTTGACGTGCACGATCTCGGACGGGGCGAGGTCGCTGTTGTCGAGGAGGTTCTGCAGCGCGTGCGCGATGCCGTTGCCGGAGGGCTCGGGCTGCACGATGTCGTGGCTGTCGGCGGAGATGCCCTGGCCGACCGCCTCGGCGTAGACCCGGGCGCCGCGCTTGGTGGCGTGCTCGGCCGACTCCAGGACGATCACGCCGGCGCCCTCACCGAGGACGAAGCCGTTGCGCTCGGTGTCGAAGGGGCGGGAGGCGCCCTGCGGGTCCTCGTTGTTCTTCGACATCGCCATCATGTTGCCGAACGCGGCGATCGGCAGCGGGTGGATGGCCGCCTCCGTACCGCCCGCGACGACGACGTCGGCGCGGCCCGTGCGGATCATCTCGATGGCGTAGCCGATGGCCTCGGAGCCGGAGGCGCAGGCGCTCACCGGGGTGTGCACGCCGGCGCGGGCGTTGACGTCCAGACCGACGTTGGCCGACGGCCCGTTGGGCATCAGCATCGGCACGGTGTGCGGGGAGACCCGGCGGACGCCCTTCTCCCGGAGGATGTCGTACTGGCTCAGGAGCGTGGTCACGCCGCCGATGCCGGAGGCGATGACGGTGCCGAGCCGGTCGGGGTTGACCGAACCGGCCGGCCCGGCGGCCGTGTCCGGCTCGCCGGCCTTCGCCGTGAAGCCGGCGTCCGCCCACGCCTCACGGGCCGCGATCAGCGCGAACTGCGCCGAGCGGTCCAGCTTGCGGGCCTGGGCGCGGGGCAGCGTCTCGGTCGGGTCGACCGCTGCCTGCGCGGCGATGCGGACGGGCAGCTCGGCCGCCCACTCCTGCTCAAGGGGGCTGACGCCGGAACGGCCGGCGAGCAGGCCCTCCCAGGTCGAAGCGCTGTCGCCACCCAGCGGTGTGGTTGCGCCGATACCGGTGACGACCACGGTGCGATTGGTCGCGTTCACGGGAATTCTTACTCCACGGGTAGAGGGGTCTGAATCGACGGCGCCACCGCCGGGTGGCGACATGCGCTGCGCCAGATCAGGACTGGTGCTTGAGGATGTAGTCGGTCGCGTCGCCGACGGTCTTGAGGTTCTTGACGTCGTCGTCCGGGATCTTCACGTCGAAGCGCTCTTCGGCGGCGACGACGACCTCGACCATGGACAGCGAGTCAACGTCCAGGTCGTCGGTGAAGGACTTGTCCACCTGGACGTCCTCGGTGGGGATACCGGCGATCTCGTTCACGATCTCAGCGAGACCGGCGACGATCTCTTCCTTGGTGGCGGCCATGATGGCGCTCCTTCGATTAGCGGAAAACTGCTTGTTTTGCGGTGAAGCGGCGAAGCTTTGCACGGCGGGCGGCACCTGGTCGCGGCGCCGGTCCGTGCAGATCTTGCCTAGGGGAGAGTAACGACCGTCGCGGCGTACACGAGACCCGCCCCGAAGCCGATGACCAGCGCGGTGTCCCCGCTCTTGGCCTGCCCGGTCGCCAACAGCCGCTCCATGGCGAGCGGAATCGAGGCGGCCGAGGTGTTGCCGGTGGTCTCCACGTCGCGGGCGACCGTGACGCTCTCCGGCAGCTTCAGAGTCTTCACCATCGAGTCGATGATCCGCATGTTGGCCTGGTGCGGAATGAAGACGTCCAGGTCGTCCGGGCTGACTCCGGCCTCGTCCAGCGCCTGCTGGGCGACCTTCGCCATCTCGAACACCGCCCACCGGAAGACCGCCTGGCCTTCCTGGGTGATGGCGGGGAACTTGACGTTGCCCTCGCTGTCGACGGGCAGTTGGGCGACGTCGCCGATGCGGAAGCTGTCCCAGGCGACGGTCTGCATGATGGTGTTGGACTTGTCGCCCTCCGAGCCCCAGACGGTCGGGCCGATCGCCGGCTCCTTGGCCGGGCCCACGATCACCGCGCCGGCGCCGTCGCCGAACAGGAAGGCCGTGGCGCGGTCGCTGAGGTCCGTCAGGTCCGAGAGCCGCTCGACGCCGATCACCAGGACGTACTCGGCGGAGCCCTCGGTGACCAGGCCCTTGGCGAGCGTCAGCCCGTAGCCGAAGCCGGCGCAGCCCGCGGAGATGTCGAACGCGGCCGGCTTGCCGGCACCGACGAGGTGCGCGATCTCGGTCGCGATGGCCGGGGTCTGCTTGAAGTGCGAGACGGTGGAGACGATCACCGCGCCGATCTGCTCGGGCGTGATGCCGGCGTCCGCGATGGCCTTGCCGGACGCCTCGACCGACATGGTCGCGACGGTCTCCTCGGGGCCCGCCCAGTGGCGGGTGGCGATGCCCGAGCGCGAGCGGATCCACTCGTCGGACGAGTCGATGTGCTTGAGGATCTCCTCGTTGGGGACGACCCGGGTCGGGCGGTAGCCACCGACGCCCATGATCCGTGCGTACGGGGCGCCCTTGGAGGGTTTGATCTTCGAGGTCATGCGCTACGGACTCCTATTCGGCCGGGGCTGCGGGAGCGGCGTCCGCTGCGGTGGCGATCAACTCTCGGGCCGCGTCGAGGTCGTCGGGCGTCTTCAGGGCCAGCGTCCGCACGCCGGGCAGCGCGCGCTTGGCCAGGCCCGTGAGGGTGCCGCCGGGGGCGGCCTCGATGAGCGTGGTGGCCCCGAGCTCCTTGAAGGTCTCCATGCACAGGTCCCAGCGCACGGGGTTGGCCACCTGGCCGACCATCCGCTGCACCAGGTCCTGGCCGGAAGTGACCACCCGGCCGTCCTTGTTGGAGACGTAACGGGTGCGCGGGTCGGCCGGGGACAGCTCGGTGACCGCGGCTTCCAGGGCCGAGACGGCGGGGGCCATGTGGTGAGTATGGAACGCGCCGGCGACCTTCAGGGGCACGACCCGGCGGGTGCCCTCCGGCTTGTTCTCGACCAGCGCGGCGATCTGCTCGGCGGTGCCGGCGGCGACGATCTGGCCGGCGCCGTTGACGTTCGCCGGGGTCAGGCCGAGCTCTTCGAGGTGCGGCAGCACGACGTCCTCGGCGCCGCCCAGCAGCGCCGCCATGCCGGTCTCGGTGACCGCGGCGGCCTCGGCCATGGCCAGCCCGCGGCGGCGCACCAGGGACATCGCCTCGGCGTCGGAGAGCGTGCCGGTCAGGGCCGCGGCGGCGAGCTCACCGACGCTGTGGCCGGCCGCCGCGCCGGTGCGGGCGGCGACGTCGTCGACGGTCGGGAAGAGCTGTCGCGCGGAGATCAGGGAGGCCGCCACGAGGAGCGGCTGGGCCACCGCGGTGTCGCGGATCTCCTCCTCGGTGCCCTTGGTGCCGTAGCGGACGAGGTCCAGGTCGAGGGCCTCGGACCATTCGCGGAGCTGGTCCTCGACTCCGGGGAGGTCGAGCCAGGGGATCAGGAAGCCGGGCGTCTGAGCGCCTTGGCCGGGAGCGACGAGTACGAGCACCCTCACACTCTCTCTTGTGGGAGGTCCCGCCCGCCCGTGGGGACAGGGACGAAGAACCATCGGGGGAATTGTTGATGTCCGACAAAAGTCTAGGGTTGTGCCTCACCGTCAGCCAGGCGCCCCAGGATCAGTGCGATACGCAGCGTAAACGCGGAGCGCACATCGGACGGTGACCAGCCGGTGACGTCTGTCACACGTCGGAGCCGATAGCGCACGGTGTTGGGGTGGACGAACAACATCCGGGCGGCGCCCTCCAGGCTGCTGGCCTGCTCCAGATAGACGCTCAGCGTTTCCAGGAGCGCCGACCCCGCCTCCTCCAGCGGTCTGTAGATCTCCTCCACCAACTGCTCGCGCGCCACCGGGTCGGAGGCCATCGCGCGCTCCGGCAGGAGATCGTCGGCGAGCACCGGGCGGGGGGCGTCCGGCCAGGCCGCGCAGGCCCGTAGCCCGGCGGCCGCGGCCTGTGCCGAGCGGGTCGCGGCGAGCAGGTCGCCGACCACCGGGCCGGCGACCACGGCGCCGGCGGCGAACGGGCCGATCAGCGCCTTGGCCGCCTTGAGCGGGTCGTCCGAGCCGCCCGCGATGACCACCAGCCGGCTGCCCAGGACGCCGGTCAGCACCTGGAGCTTGGCGTGCCGGGCGGCCCGCCGGATCGCCTCGACGGTCAACTCGCTGTCGCCGTCCGGCGCGGTGCCCAGCACCACGCACACGTGCTCCGGCGCGTTCCAGCCGAGCGCCGCGGCCCGGGAGACCGCGCCCTCGTCGGCCTCCCCGGAGAGCACCGCGTTGACCACCAGGGACTCCAGGCGGGCGTCCCAGGCGCCGCGCGCCTCGGCGGCCTGGGCGTAGACCTGGGCGGTGGCGAAGGCGATCTCGCGGGCGTAGACCAGCAGCGCCTCGCGGAGCACGGACTCGTCGCCCGGCGCCGCGACCTCGTCGATCGCGGCCTCCATGACCTCGATCGTGGTGCGGACCATCTCCACGGTCTGGCGCAGGGTGATCGCCCGGGTCAGCTCGCGCGGCGCCGTCCCGAAGACGTCGGTGCTGATCGCCTGCGGCGTCTCGGGATGCCGGAACCACTCGGTGAACGCGGCGATGCCGGCCTGTGCCACCAGGCCGATCCACGAACGGTTCTCCGGGGGCATCGCGCGGTACCACGGCAGTGTGGCGTCCATACGGGAGATCGCCGCGGCCGCCAGTTTGCCGGAGGAGTTCTCCAGCCGTCGGAGGGTCGCGGAGTGCGGGTGCGCGTCGCGCGATGCGGGTTCAGACACGGGACCAAGCCTGCCC
The DNA here is from genome assembly GCF_044769405.1 of Streptomyces sp. NPDC090442. Taxonomy (NCBI): domain Bacteria; kingdom Bacillati; phylum Actinomycetota; class Actinomycetes; order Kitasatosporales; family Streptomycetaceae; genus Streptomyces; species Streptomyces sp. NPDC090442. The sequence goes on along the minus strand of NZ_JBIVXW010000010.1, from coordinate 73,796 downwards.
TATCGGGATGAGGGGGTGGAGCGGTGGGGCTACGGTGGCCCGATGATTCAGGTGCGCAGGGGCGAGGAACGGTATCGGGGCGGCGACGCGGACGCCGGGATCGAGTCGCTGCATGCGTTCTCCTTCGGGTCCCACTACGACCCGGACAACCTGCGGTTCGGCGCGCTGATCGCCTGCAACGAGGAGCGCCTGGCGCCGGGCGCCGGGTTCGACGCACACCCGCACCGGGATACCGAGATCGTCACCTGGGTCGTCGAGGGCGAGTTGACCCACCGCGATTCGACGGGCCATGCCACGACCGTACGCCCCGGCGACCTGCAACGGCTCAGCTCCGCAGGCGGGGTGCGGCACGTCGAGCGCAACGACGGCGCGACGCCGCTGCGCTTCGTCCAGATGTGGCTGACGCCGCACACCCCGGGCGGCGAGCCGGAGTACGAGGTGGTGCGCGGACTCCCCGAGGGCGCGCCCTACGCGCTGCCGCGGGCCGGCGCCACGCTGCGCGTGCACCGCCTCCGGGCGGGCGGGCGCACCGCCGTCCCGGAGGCCGCCCGGGTCCATGTCCGCGTCGTACGGGGCGCGGTGCGGCTCGGGGGCGAGGAGTTGGCGGCCGGGGACGCGGGCCGGATCAGCGACGGAAAAGGGCTGGAACTGGTGGCCCCCGCGGGCGCGGAGTGCCTGGTGTGGGAGATGGGGGCGGAGCCGGTCCACGGGTGAGCGCGCGCGCCGGCTCCGGTGCCAACGGGTCAGTGGTTTCCGGCCAGTTCGGCCAGCACCGCGTCGGTGAACGTCGGCCACGCCTCGATGGCCCAGGGGCCGAAGGCCCGGTCGGTCAGCGCCACACAGGCCGCCCCGGCGACGGGGTCCACCCACAGGAACGTCCCGGACTGCCCGAAGTGCCCGAAGGTGCGCGGCGACGACCCGGCGCCGGTCCAGTGCGGGGCCTTCCCGTCGCGGATCTCGAAGCCCAGGCCCCAGTCGTTGGGCTTCTGGTGGCCGTAGCCCGGCAGCACGCCGGTCAGGCCGGGGAAGACCACCCGCGTCGCCGCGGCGAGGGTCTCCGGCGCCAGCAGCCGCGGTGCCTGGAGCTCGGCCGCGAAGCGGATCAGGTCGGCGACGGTGGAGACGCCGTCCTTGGCGGGCGAGCCGGCCAGTTCGGTCGACGTCATGCCCAACGGGGCGAGCACCGCCTCGTGCAGGTACTGGGAGAACGGGATGTCGGTGGCCTTGGCGAGGTGGTCGCCGAGCGCCTCGAAGCCGGCGTTGGAGTAGATCCGGCGGCTACCGGGGGCGGCCACCTGGCGCGCCTCGTCGAAGGCCAGCCCCGAGGTGTGGGCGAGCAGATGACGGACCGTGGCGCCCTCCGGGCCGGCGGGCTCGTCCAGTTCGACGGCGCCCTCCTCGACGGCGAGCAGCGCGGCGTAGGCGGCCAGCGGCTTGGTGACCGACGCCAGTGGGAAGCGGTGCTCCAACGGGCCGTGCGCTCCGGCCACCGAGCCGTCGGCCCGTACGACGGCCGCCGCGGCGGTGGGCACCGGCCAGTTCTCGATCATCCCCAGGCTCTGCATGGCCCCGAGCCTACGGTGTGCCCCCACGCCTTCAAATTCCGGTCAAGGCTGCCGGAGACCGGTGCTTGCTTGGAGTGCACTCCAACTCTCTAGCGTTGTGCAGGTCGAAGGCGCCGGCGGGACGTCCGGCGGCGCGACGACGTCCGGTGGCGCGTGCCCCGGGGACGAGTAGGGGGAAGACGCGGCATGACGGTGACCCAGAGCGAACCGGTGATCAGCGGCTCGATCGTGACCTGCCCGCCCGGGGCGGTGCTTCCCCGGCCGCGGCCGGCCACGGCCCTGGGCTGCAGCACGCCCGTCGCCCACCCGCAGCCGACCGGCCGCGACCGGTACACCATCAGCGAGGTCGCCCAGCACACCGGGCTCAGCGCCCACACCCTGCGCTGGTACGAGCGGATCGGGCTGATGCCGCACGTGGACCGCACGCACACCGGGCAGCGCCGCTTCACCAACCGCGACCTGGACTGGCTGGACCTGGTCGGCAAACTGCGGCTGACCGGGATGCCGGTCGCCGACATGGTCCGGTACGCGGAGCTGGTGCGGGAGGGCGAGGGCACCTTCGCCGAGCGCGAGCTGCTGCTCACCCGGCACCGCGAGGACGTCCGCCGGCGGATCGCCGAGCTGGAGAGCACGCTCGACGTCCTCGACTACAAGATCGGTATCTACGCCGACGCCCGTCGGGCGTCCGAGAGGGTCTGAGTAACTCATGGCGAACGACACGAAGATCGACACCGTCCGGCTGGGCACCGACGGCCCGCAGGTCGGCGTCCAGGGCCTGGGCTGCATGGGCATGAGCTGGGCCTACGGCCCCACGGAGGACCCCGAGGCGGCGCGGGCCACCCTGGAGCGCGCGCTGGAACTGGGCATCACGCTCCTCGACACCGCCGACGTCTACGGCTCCGGCGAGAACGAGAAGTTCATCGGGCCCTTCGTCCGGGCGCACCGCGAAGAGGTCGTCCTGGCCACCAAGTTCGCGCTGGGCCCCGACCCGAAGGACCCGTCCAAGCGCGTCATCCGCAACGACCGCCCCTACCTCCGCGAGGCCGTCGAGGGCAGCCTCCGGCGCCTGGGTGTCGAGCAGATCGACCTCTACTACATGCACCGCCGCGACGTGCGCGTCCCCCTGGAGGAGACGGTCGGCGCGATGGCCGAGCTGGTGGCCGAGGGGAAGGTGAAGTACCTGGGGCTGAGCGAGGTGACCGGCGCCGAACTGCGCACCGCCCAGGCCGTCCACCCGATCGCCGCGGTGCAGTCCGAGTGGTCCCTGTTCAGCCGCGACATCGAGGCCGGCGTGGTGCCGGTCGCCGCGGAACTGGGCGTGGCCCTCGTCCCGTACTCGCCGCTCGGCCGCGGCTTCCTCACCGGCTCCTTCGTCCGCGCCGACCAGGAGCTGACCGAGGACGACTTCCGCCGCCAGCAGCCCCGCTTCACCGGCGCCAACGCGGCCGCCAACGCCGCCCTGTTGGAGCCGGTCCGCGCGATCGCGCAGGCGCACGGCGCGACGCTCGGCCAGATCGCGCTGGCGTGGGTGCAGCAGCAGGCCGCGGTGCGCAAGCTGGCGGTGGTGCCGATCCCCGGCACCCGCAAGCCCGGCCGGGTCGAGGAGAACGCGGCCGCCACCCGGATCACGCTGAGCCAGGAGGAGTTGGCGCAGCTGGAGCCGATCGCCGGCAAGGTGGCGGGGGACCGCTACGCCGACATGACGTTCACCTCCGCCGGGCGCGAGTAGGGCGGCGACGAAGGAGACCGTGGGGCGCCGCGGCGGGTACCGCCCGCCGTGGCGCCCCGCGCCCGTCAGGCATAACCCAGCGCGAACAGCGCGAAGGCCGTCGCCAGCACCGCCGCGGACGCCCGGAGGGCCCGCCCGGCCCCCGTCCACGGCGCCTCGAAGCGACGGGTGACCCGCCCGACGAGGACGAGCAGGACCGCGAAGACCGGTATCCAGGCCAGCCGCGCCAGGACCCAGCCGGGCGCGTCCGGCACGGTGGTGAGGCCCGGTACGGCGCCCGCGAACGACGCCGGCACGGCCGCCGCGAACATCGCCGTCTGGTGCCAGCACAGGATCGTCATCGCGGACAGGTTGATCACGACCACCGGCGCCCACAGGGCGGGCCGGCGCAGCAGCGCGGCCAGTGGGTCCCTAAGCAGCACCGCCGCGCCGGACTGGGCCGCGGCCAGCGCCAGGACCAGCAGCGACGGCGGATGGGAGTTGGTCCGGTCCTGGCCGGGGACGCCCACCATGCTCGCCGGGTAGTGGAAGAACAGCAGCAGCGCGGCGAAGAGCGCGGCACCGCCCAGCAGGAGGGCCCATGCGGTGCGCCGGCCCAGCCGCCGCTCGCCCCAGCAGACCCCGAGCTGATAGGCGAACAGCCAGCCGGGCAGCAGGTTGAGCAGGCCCAGCCAGGACGGCACGGCCGCGGCGAACGGGCCGTAGCGCAGGAAGTCCACGACGGCGACCGCCACCAGCAGCGGCGCCGCGCTCCAGATGCCCAACTGCCGTGCGGCCGCGGCGCAATACGGGGTGAGCGCGGTGACCACCGCATAGACGCCGACGAACCACAGCGGCTGGATGACCAGCGTCGCCCCGGTGCGCAGCGTCGCGGTGGGCACTCCCAGCCCGTGCAGCAGCGGGATCAGCGTGGCCCAGACGGCGGTCACGCCCAGCACCGGGCGACCCAGGCGGGCGATCCGGCCGGCCAGCCACCCGGCCGTCGAGTCGTCCCGCGCGCGGGCCCGGTGCAGGGACCGCACCGAGGCGTGGCCGCCGACCAGGAAGAAGACGCCGAGCATCTGGAGCAGCCAGCTCGCCGGGGCCAGGAAGCCGAGGGCGGTCAGCGGGCTGGCGTTGTGCAGCGTGCCGTCGGCGTCGCGGGCGAAGCCGCCGAGCAGCCAGTGCCCGGTGGGGACGGAGAGCAGGGCGAGGGCGCGCAGCCCGTCGAGGGCCCGGTCGCGGTGCGCGGGGGTGCGGGCGTCGACGGCGCGGACGGCGGCGCCGGCTCGGGCCCGGAGGGGGCGGAGCGCGGTGCGGGGGCGGTGGCGCGCGGTGCCGTCAGGGCCGGCGGGTTGGGCAGGGCTGGTGGGACTGACGGGTCTGCTGGCAGGAGCGAGGTGCTCGGTGGTCATGGGGCGTCCTTGAGTCCGAAGTTCCTTGCACGGATGGGCCGTTGGGGCCCGTGTGGCCCGTGGGGCCGATGGGGAGAGTGCGTGCTGAGGGGACTGTTCGGGGTGGGGGTGAGCGGTGGGGCGGTGCGGTCGGCCGCCGTCGGCGGGGCCCCGCCGGTGGGGCGGCGCCCTACCGCACGGCGCCGTAGTGCCCCAGCGCGATCGCGGCGAAGTTGCGCAGGGAGTCCGTGCCGGGGGCGAGGTAGCCGGTGTGGCCCTCGGCCCGCTGGGCGGGCACCCGGCGGGCGCCGAACGCCGGGTCCGTCGGGTCCGCACCGTGGCCCAGCCCCAGCAGCTCGACGTTCGGGACGTTGCCGATCCAGTCCGAGGCGTCCCGTGCCGCCCAGACCCGGGCCGTGGTGTGCAGCTCTGCCACGTTGTCCCGGCGCATCCCGGGCGAGCCGAAGACCACCAGGTCGGCGAGGCGACCGCGGCCCGCGTGCGGGACGGCCAGGCCGCACACCACCGACCCGTAGCTGTGGCAGAGCACGGCCGGTGCGGGGGTGCCGGTGGCGGCCAGGCCGGCCAGGAAGCGGGTCAGCCGGGGCGCGCCGGCCTCGGCGAGCCGGCCGGTCGCGGCGTCCGGGCCGAGGCCGACCGGGGTGGTGTACCCGACCCAGGCGATCACCGCCGTCCGGACGCCGGGCGCCTCGGCGGTCATCTGCCGGCGCAGCGACGTGGCCATCCCGGTCGGCGTGCCGTACGGGTCGGTGGTGCGGTCGAACGTGGCCAGGTCGATGTCGGAGCCCGGCACGATCACCGCGGTCCGCTGCGCGGTCGCCAAGTCGCCGTGGACCTCGGCCACTTGGCCGCGCCCGCGGGGATCGAAGGCGAGGATCCGGCGACCCGGCGCGAGCAGCGCGGCATAGCGCGCGGCCGCCTTCCTGGCCTGTTGGTGGTCCTGGAGGGTGCCGGCCGGGTCGGTGGCCCGGGCCAGCTCATGGTCCCGTTCCACGCGCAGCGCACGGGCGTTGGCCTCGTACCGCAGGGCGATCGGGGCCCCGTCGAGGTTGCCGACGGTGAGCGGGTGCCGGGCGGCGAGCGCCTGCCGCTGGGCGTCGGTCAGGCCGGCGAAGAACCGGGCGACCTCGGCGGGGGAGGCGCTCGCCGGGTCCGGCAGCCGGGCGCCGAGCGCGTGGTCGGCGCGCCAGGCGGCGGCGCCGGGGGCCGGGCCGGTGACCGCGGTCTGCGCGGAACCGGCCGCCCAACCCCCGGTCCCCGCAACGACGGTGAGCGCGAGGACGGCGGCGGTGAGCGTCCGCTTGCTGCGCCGGACGGCGTTCCGCAGCACGGTCATGATGGTCTCTCCCTCTTCCAACGGTGTGGCGGAGGGAAAGGTAGAAAGCCGGCGGGTGGGGCGGCGTCACACCGCGGAGCCAACTCCCGGGTGATACCGGGGTAGGGGGTGACGGCCGGCCGTCGTACCCGGGGAGGACGGGTCGGGGGCTGCCCTCACAGGGTCGGTGGGGTTATCCCGAAGGCCGGGTGCGGACAACCCGAAACGCGGGTGGTACCGCTCACCGCTCGCCGGGCGAGACCAACCCCGACTCGTAGGCGAAGATCACGGCCTGGGCGCGGTCGCGCAGCTCCAACTTGGCCAGCACCCGGCCGATATGGGTCTTCACCGTCTGCTCGGCGAGCACCAGCCGCTCGGCGATCTCCTGGTTGGACAGCCCCCGGGCTATCAGCTCCAACACCTCGGTCTCGCGCGGGGTGAGGCCGTTGAGCCGCAGCGCGGTGCGGTCCGTGCGGGGCGCCGGGCGCTGGCGGGCGAAGTCGGCGATCAGCCGGCGGGTCACCGACGGCGCGAGCAGCGCCTCGCCGGCCGCCACCACCCGGACCGCGGCGATCAGATCGGCCGGGGGCGCGTCCTTGAGCAGGAACCCGGACGCGCCCGCGCGCAGCGCCTCGTAGACGTAGTCGTCGACGTCGAAGGTGGTGAGCATCAGCACCTTCGGCCGGTGGGTGACCCCGACCGGTGGGTCGAGCAGCCGCCGGGCCGCCTCCAGCCCGTCCATCTCCGGCATCCGGACGTCCATCAGCACCACATCGGGGTGCATCCGCCGGCTCAACTCCACACCCTGCACACCGTCGGCGGCGTCGCCCACCACATCGATGTCGCTCTGCGCGGCGAGCAGCGCGGCGAAGCCCGCCCGCACCATGGCCTGGTCGTCGACGATGATCACGCGGGTCGTCATGGGGTTTCGGAGTCCTTCGCTGAGGGGGGCGTGGGCGTTGCGGGCGGTGCGGACAGGGGGAGTTGGGCGGCGACCCGGAAGCCGCCGTCGGGCAGCGGCCCGGTGTCCAGCGTGCCGTCCACCAGGCGCACCCGCTCCCGCATGCCCACCAGGCCGTGCCCGGTGCCGCTGGTCTCCAGCGGGGCGGAAACGGGCGGGGCGGGCGGCTCGTTGACCACCAGCACCGTCAGCCGGGTGCCGTCGCCGGTCGTCGTCACCGACACCCTGGTCGGGGCGCCCGGGGCGTGCCGCACCACGTTGGCCAGCGCCTCCTGGACGATGCGGTACGCCGACAGGTCCACGGCCGGTTCGAGCGCCACCGGCTCGTCCGGCAGCACCAACTCGACCGGCACACCGGCCCGTACGGTCGCCTCGACCAGCTTGCGCAGTTGGCCGACGCCCGGCTGCGGGGCCTTCTCCGGGGCGCCCTGTCGCTCGGTCTCCTCGCTGCGCAGCACCCCGAGCAGCCGGCGCATCTCCGCCAGCGACTCGCGGGCGCTCGCCGCGATCGCCCCGAACTCCTCCTGGGCCTCCTGGGGTATCCCGCTGATGCGGTACGGGGCGCTGTCGGCCTGGACGGTGATCACCGACATGTGGTGGGCGACCACGTCGTGCAGCTCGCGGGCGATCCGGGTGCGCTCCTCCAGCAGGGTGCGCCGGGCCCGCTCCGCCTCGCTGATGGTCTCCTGCTCCCGCAACCTCCGCTGGGCGTCGCCCCGTTCCCGCAGCGCGCCGCCGAGCAGCAGCACCACGCCGGCGAGCACGAACATCAGCACCCAGGAGCTCTGGCTGCCGGCGGGGACGACCGCCTTGAAGAGGACGCCCGCCGCCCCGGTCGACAGCCAGACCGCGATCAGGGTGCGCCGGCGCTCGCGCATCGACAGCGCCACCATCAGCGCGAGATAGCCGACGATCACCGTGGGCGGCCACGGCCAGGGGCGGCCGACGACGCCGTCGAGCCCGCTCAGCACGCCCGCGCAGACGACGTCCGCGGCGAAGATCACCCACCACGCCTGGAGCGGTCTGGTGACCGCCAGCAGCAGCGGCACGCTCTGCGCGGTGGCCAGCGCGCCGGCCAGGCCGCCGGCCAGGCCGTAGTCGTTGTGCAGGATGTTGATCCCCGTCGGCAGCAGCGTCACCGCGAACACGAAGGCCACCGCGTACGGCAGGAGGCGCACCCAGCGGCGCGGGGAGCTGCCGAACAGCGGGACGCCGGGGCGGTACGGCGTGCCGAGCTCGGCGGCGAGCATGCGCAGCGGGGGGCGCGCCATCCGCAGCACCCGGCGGGCGACGCGCATGGCCTGAGCGCGGCCCGACCGGCGTCCGTCGTCGCCGGTCGGGTCGTCTTCGGGGGTGAAAGATCGTGTGGACATCGCGCGATCAATGTAAGCGGACCGTCCGGACCCCGGCGTCATACCGTGGTGCGGGCTTCGCTCCCGTACCACGGTATGACGCCGGCGGCCGGCTACAGCTCCGCCAGCAACTCCGCCTTCTTCGCGCTGAATTCGGCGTCCGTCAGCAGGCCCGCCTCGTGCAGCTCGCCGAGGTGCCGGATCCGGTCGGCGATGTCGGCGGGGGCCCGGCCCGTGCCGGAGGAGCGCCGCGCCGACGCCCGCTCAGGACCCTCCGGCGCCGCCTCGGTGGCCCGCACGGCCTGGAGGACGGCGGCCGCGAACGGCAGGGACTCGTGGACCGGGCCGTAGCCGAGCCCGAAGACCACCGCGGCCGGGTCCTGGTCCGCCTCGCCCGACCGCGCCTCGGGGACGTCGCGTTCCAGCAGCCGCAGATAGCCGTTGAGGACCTCGGGCGAGCGCCACTCCACACCGGACAGCCCGCCGACCGCGAAGGTCTGGTCGCCGCTCTTCCACTTCGCCGACGAGGCGCCGGTCCAGAACCAGCGGAAGGCCACCGAACTGCCGTCGAAGGACGCCTTGCCGTCGTACGCCTTGAAGTGCAGCGGGGGATCCGGCGCGGCCACCAGATGGCGCTCGGCGGGCTCCTTGGCGGCCGGCCCCAAAGTACTGCGCAGCTCGTCGGCGTAGTACGAGGCCAGCGCCTCGCGCTCGGCGGGCAGCACCAGGCGGTAGGGGTCGGAGTCCTCCTTGAGCTGTCCGTTCGCCGCCTCCATCAGGGGGTCGGCGCCCTGCCGCGGCACGGCGTGCAGCACCACCGTGCCGCGCCGGCCCGGCGAGACCTCGACGGATCTCAGCGCCTCGTAGGGAATGCGTCGCTCGCCCAGTGCCTGGAACAGCCTCGGCCTGCGGATCCCCCGTTCGAAGCGGATGAGTACGGAGTCCGAGTCGAACTCCCAGACGGCGTGAAAACCGGCCAGCACATCACCCATGTGGCTCATCGTATGCGGGTGGTTGCCCGCCCGTCCCCCTTCCGGACACCTGTGCTCCGTGCCAAGGGACGCCCCGGTGACCGGCGGCCGCCCTTGCCCTGTTCACGTCACCCGGCCCGGCCCCGGTTCCCGCGGGGCACGGCCCGTCCCCGGGCGCCGGGCCGTATCCCGCGGCGACCGTTCCGGTGCGACCGGCCGTCAGGCCAGGTCCGCGCTGCACCGGGGGTCGGTTGCCGAGCAGTCCACCGAGCCGAGGGCGCCGACCCCGACCAGTGCGAAGTTGCGCAGGCTCTGGGTGCCGGGCGCGAAGTAACCGGCGTGCCCGTCCGCCCCCTGGGCGGACAGGACCCGCGAGCCGAAGGACGGGTCGACCGGATCGGCACCGTGGCCGAGCCCACCGACCTCCAGGTACGGCACGTCCTGGATCCAGTCGTCGGCGTCCCGCATCGCCCAGACCCGGGCGCGGGTGCCCAGGGCCGACACGTTTCCGGCGCGCATGCCGGGGCTGCCGGCCACCGCGATGTCGGTGACGTTGTCGGGCAGTTCGCGGGCCGCGAGCCCGCAGACCACGGACCCGTAGCTGTGGCAGAACAGCGAGACCGAGTCGCCGGACGGCAGCGCGTTCACCAGGGCGCGCAGCCGGACCGCGCCGGCCTCGGCGAGCTGCCCGGTGACCGCCTCGACGCCGAGCCCGGACGGCGTGGTGTAGTCGGCCCACGCGATCACCGCGGTACGGACGCCGGGACGGGCGCTCCGCTCGGCGCCGTAGAGGGACTTCGCCATGCCCACGGGGGCGGCGGTCGCCCTGGCGGTGCGCTCGAAGGTCGACAGGTTGGTGTCCACGCCGGGCACCACCACCGAGACCCGGTCGGCCGTCGTCAGGTCGCCGAAGACCTCCGCGACCCGGCCGTCGCCCGCCGGGTCGAAGGCCAGGATCTGCCGGCCGGGGCTCATCAGCGATTCCATGCGGTGCATCAGCCGGCCCGCCTCCTGGCGGCCGACGGGCGTGAGCCGGTGGTCGCCCATGCGCCGTTTCTCGATCTTGCGGGCGTCGTCGATCGCCGATCGGTTGGCGCTGTACCGCAAGGAGACGGGGGCGCCGCCCATGTTGCCGACGACCAGCGGATAACGGGTCGCCAACTGCTGGCGCTCGGCCCGGTCGAGGCTGGCGAAGAACGCGCGGAGGGTGGCCGGCGCGCCGTCGGGGTTGGGCAGCGGCCGCCCGTGGAACGTGGCGTGCCGCCAGGCGGCTCTCGCCGTGGCCAGCGGGTTGGCGTCCTCCTTGGTGCTTCTGATGGCCGTCCAGCCCGTCAGGGCGAGCATCACGAACACCACCAGCAGGGCGAGCGAGCCGCGCCATGCGGTGGACTGCAGAAAACCGGAGGAGGGGCCGAGGCCCGGGAAAGAATTCACCGCGGGCCACCCTAGGAGACGGGGAAGGGTGCCCGACGACCCCCGTGAGGCATCTCACGTTTCGGACAGGGTATTTGCGCCAAAACGGACATAACGCAAAGGTGTCCCGTGACTGGTCGTGCAGGGTCGATCGCGTTCGCGCAGTAACCGATCACGCCCCCGTACAGGGGCCGTTACGCCTGGTCGTGGGCGTGTGTGCGGTCGACGCTGACGGCGATCGGACTCGGGCGCCAGTCGGCCTCGATCGCCGGCCCGATGTGGTCCAGGTAGGACCGGGTCACCTCGCGGATCGACGCCACGCTGCAGTCGTGCCCCTCGCCCCACACCTTGCCGGCCACCCGCATCACCCCGCTGAACGCCGCGACCACCACCCGCGGGCGGGGGTCGGCGTCCACGTCCACCCCCTCGCGCTGGGCGATCAACTGGGCGATCTGCTCCTCCAGTTCGGTGGAGCGCCGCAGGTATACGGCGATCAGCGCCGGCGTCGACTCGATCATCCGGAACGCGCGCATGTGCAGGTCCACCGGGATCACCGACGTGATGGCGCTGCCGATCTCGTCCCAGGCGATCATCACGGCGCTGCGCAGCGCCGTCAGCGGCGGCTCGTCCGCCGGGCGGGCGCGCAGCTTCTCCAGGAAGCGGGCCTCGACCATGTCCTGGACGGCGAAGACCACTTCCTGCTTGTTGGCGAAATACCGGAAGAAGGTGCGCTGGGAGACCTCCACGGCCTCGGCGATCTCGTCGATCGTCGTGGCCTCGTAGCCCTGCTCGGTGAAGAGCTCCAGCGCCGCGCGGATCAGGGCGTCCCGGGTGCGCTGCTTCTTACGTTCGCGCAGCCCGCTGGAGGGGGGTGTCTGCGGCGTCGGGTCCGCCATCCTGCGCCGCCTTTCGGTGGTGTTCTCGCTGATCAGGATACCTGTGAGGTAAATGACAGTTACCGACTCATGAATTGCTTTGTCAACTGTCAGTGGCTGACATTAGCCTCGAAGCATGAGCTCACAGACCCCGGTCGCCGACGTCGCACCGGAACTCCCCGTACCGGAGCCTCGCAAGGGGCTGCGGGGCCACCCCTGGCTGACCCTCTTCTCCGTCGCCATCGGCGTGATGGTGGTGGCGCTCGACGGCACGATCGTCGCCATCGCCAATCCGGCCATCAAGCAAGACCTGAACGCGTCGCTCGCCGACGTGCAGTGGATCACCAACGGCTACATGCTCGCCCTGGCCGTCTCGCTGATCACGGCCGGCAAGCTGGGTGACCGCTTCGGCCACCGCCAGACCTTCCTCATCGGCATCCTCGGCTTCGCCGCCTCCTCCGCCGCCATCGGATTCTCCAGCCAGGTCGCGCTGGTGATCTTCTTCCGCGTGCTCCAGGGCGTGTTCGGCGCGCTGTTGATGCCCGCCGCGCTGGGCCTGCTGCGCGCCACCTTCCCCGCCGAGAAGCTCAACATGGCCATCGGTATCTGGGGCATGGTCATCGGCGCCTCCACCGCCGGCGGCCCGATAGTCGGCGGACTGCTGGTCGAGCACGTGAGCTGGCAGTCCGTGTTCTTCATCAACGTGCCGGTCGGCCTGCTGGCCCTGGTCCTCGGCCTGGTGATCCTCAAGGACCACCGCGCGGAGAACGCCCCCAAGTCCTTTGACATCCCCGGCATCGTGCTGCTGTCCGGCGCGATGTTCTGCCTCATCTGGCCGCTGATCAAGGCCACGGAGTGGGGCTGGGGCTCCATGACGACCTGGGGCTTCCTGATCGGCGCGGTCGTCCTCTTCGGGCTCTTCGCCTTCCTGGAGACCAAGGTCCGCGAGCCGCTGATCCCGCTGCGGATGTTCCGCTCGGTGCCGCTGACCGCGGGCACCGTCCTGATGGTGCTGATGGCCTTCGCCTTCATGGGCGGCCTGTTCTTCGTGACGTTCTACCTCCAGAACGTCCACGGCATGAGCCCGGTCCAGAGCGGTCTGCACCTGCTCCCGTTGACCGGCATGATGATCGTCGGCTCGCCGCTCGCGGGCGCGCTGATCACCAAGTTCGGCCCGCGGATCCCGCTGGTCGGCGGCATGGTCGTCACCGCCGTCGCGATGTTCGGCATGTCCGGGCTGGACGCCGGCACCACCACCGGCCCGATGTCCGTCTGGTTCGCGCTGCTCGGTCTGGGCCTCGCCCCCGTCATGGTCGGCGCCACCGAGGTCATCGTCGGCAACGCCCCGCTGGAGCTGTCCGGCGTCGCCGGCGGTCTCCAGCAGGCCGGTATGCAGGTCGGCGGCAGCCTCGGCACGGCCGTGCTCGGCGCGGTGATGGCCTCCCGCGTCGACCACGACCTGGCGGGCAACTGGCAGGGAGCCGGCCTCCCGCCGCTCAAGCCCGAGCAGCTGTCCCAGGCGTCCGACGCGGTCTCGGCGGGCATCGCCCCGGTGCCGCCCGGCACCCCGAAGCTGTTCGCCGAGAAGATCACCGCGGTCGCCCACGACACCTTCGTCTCCGGCATGGGCCTGGCCTTCACGGTCGCCTGCGGCGTGGCGATCCTCGCCGCCGTGGTCGCGCTGTTCACCAAGCGCGGCGCGAACGCCGAGGCGGGCGCCGGCGTCGGCCACATCTGACCGCTGCCACACCGGAGTTCCGCGACACCACCGGGTCACCCAACGACGCGCGGCCGACCGAGGCATTCCCTCGGCCGGCCGCGCGTCGCCGCGTTGGGGGGAGGGGGCGAGGCGTGGGGGAAGGTGGGATGTGGCCGGTGGGGCGGTTGGTCGTGCTGTGACGCGCGCCGCCCCGAGCCGTCCACCACCCGCTACTCGCGCCCGCCGACCAACCGACGACCGTCCCTCCCCTCCCTCCTCCCCGAACGCATTCGTTGCGCCACCCCTGCGCCGCCCCTCGCCGTCAACGTCCGCTGTGGACCGTCGCCCGTCACCGTTCCCCTTCCCCCAAGCGGCAGTTGGCCTCCGTCGGAGACCCTCATCCCTCATTAGGGTGGCCGGAATCGGGAACCGTCGTGCGGCATCCGCTCCTCCTGGGCAACGGTGTTGCCCAACTCCCTTGTCGGGCTTGGGAAGAACGGTTCCTGCGCCCCGTCCGGAGTGCGGCGGGACGTGTCAACGGGACGCACCCCAACGCGGGTTGGAGCACGGCGAGTCATCCCCATACCTGATCCGGGTGGAGCCGTCGCCACGGCCTTGGCGGAGGCGATCGTTCCGCCGCACGCTCGAACCCGAAGCCGCCGTGGGCACCCGCCCGCAGCGGAACGCCACCGCCGTGACCCGCGCGAGGACCGCGCGGCTCACCACGGCACGACACGGGGGAGAGACTCCTATGCGCAGCCACACCACGTCCCGCACGCTTCGCAGCACCGCACTCGTCACCGGCCTCGCCGCGCTGGCCGCCGTGCTGGTCACCCCGTCCGCGCTGGGTGCACCGGTCGCCCGCACGACCGGCGGCGGCCGAGCCCCCGCGGCCGGCGACTGCTCGGCCGGCCAACTCTGCCTCTGGGCGCGGCCGGAGTACGGCGGTCGGCGGCAGACCCACGAACTGTCCGACACCGACCTCGAAAGCTGCGTGACCCTGCCCAAGGGCATGACCGCCGCCTCGCTCGCCAACCGCACCGGCCGGCCGGTCACCACCTACCAGAGCGCGGTCTGCGCCGAGACCGGCGAGTTCGACACCTACCCGGGCGGCGGTAGCTGGGTGCCCCGATCCCCCTATCAGGTAAGGGCGTTCAAGCTGTGGGAGCACTGAACCGATCACCCGCGGCACACGCGCCGCGCCCCCCGACCGGCGGGCTTCGCCGGTCGGGGGGCGCGGGGGAGACGGTGCGGCGGTCGGCCGCGGGAGGGTCAGGCGTCGCCGCCGGCCTCACCCGCGTCGGCGGCCGTCACGTCCAGGAGCTGGTAGCGGTCGAGCGCCTGCTTGAGCAGCGAGCGGTCGACCTTGCCCTCCTTGGCCAGCTCGGTGAGCACCGCCAGCACGATCGACTGGGCGTCGATGTGGAAGAAGCGGCGGGCGGCGCCGCGGGTGTCCGCGAAGCCGAAGCCGTCGGCGCCCAGCGACTGGTAGGTGCCCGGCACCCAGCGCGCGATCTGGTCCGGGACGGACCGCATCCAGTCCGAGACCGCGACCTTCGGGCCCTCGGCGCCCTGGAGCTTGCGCGTCACGTACGGCACGCGCTGCTCCTCCTCCGGGTGGAGCAGGTTGTGGCGCTCGACCTCAACGGCCTCGCGGCGCAGCTCGTTCCAGGACGTCGCCGACCACACGTCGGCCTTGACGTTCCACTCCTCGGCGAGGATCCGCTGGGCCTCCTCGGCCCACGGCACCGCGACGCCCGAGGCGAGGATCTGGGCCCGGTGCTCGCCCTGCTCGCCCGACTTGATCCGGTGCAGACCCTTGAGGATGCCCTCGACGTCGACGTCCTCCGGCTCGGCCGGGTGCACGATCGGCTCGTTGTAGACGGTGAGGTAGTAGAAGACGTCCTCGCCGGGCTGGCCGTCGGCGGTCTCGCCGTACATCCGGCGCAGACCGTCCTTGACGATGTGCCCGATCTCGTAGCCGTAGGCCGGGTCGTAGGCGACGCAGGCCGGGTTGGTGGAGGCCAGCAACTGGGAGTGGCCGTCGGCGTGTTGGAGGCCCTCACCGGTCAGCGTGGTGCGGCCGGCGGTCGCGCCGAGCACGAAGCCGCGCGCGAGCTGGTCGGCCATCTGCCAGAACTGGTCGCCGGTCCGCTGGAAGCCGAACATCGAGTAGAAGACGTAGACCGGGATCAGCGGCTCGTTGTGGGTGGCGTACGCGGAGCCGGCCGCGATCAGCGACGCGGTGCAGCCGGCCTCGGTGATGCCGTCGTGCAGCATCTGACCGGTCGGCGACTCCTTGTAGGCCAGCAGCAGTTCGCGGTCGACCGACTCGTACGCCTGGCCCAGCGGGTTGTAGATCTTGGCGGACGGGAAGAACGCGTCCATGCCGAAGGTCCGGTACTCGTCCGGGGCGATCGGCACGAAGCGCTTGCCGATCTCCTTGTCCCGCATCAGGTCCTTCAGGATCCGGACGAACGCCATGGTCGTGGCGATCTTCTGGTGTCCCGAGCCCTTCTTGGCGGTGGCGTACGCCTTCTCGCCGGGCAGTGCCAGCGGCTTGGCGCGCACGACCCGGGTCGGCACATAGCCGCCCAGCCCCTTGCGGCGGTCGTGCATGTACTGGATTTCCTCGGAGTTGCGACCCGGGTGGTAGTACGGCGGCAGGCCGTCCTCCAGGTCCTTGTCCGGGATGGGCAGGTGCAGCCGGTCGCGGAAGCGCTTGAGGTCCTCGACCGTCAGCTTCTTCATCTGGTGCGTGGCGTTGCGGCCCTCGAAGTTGGGGCCGAGGGTCCAGCCCTTGACGGTCTGGGCCAGGATCACGGTCGGCTGACCCTTGTGGGCCTTGGCCGCCGCGTACGCCGCGAAGATCTTCCGGTGGTCGTGGCCGCCGCGCCCCAGGTGCAGGATCTGGTCGTCGGTCATGTTCTCGACCATCGCGCGCAGTCGGTGGTCGTCACCGAAGAAGTGCTCGCGGATGTACGCACCGGTCTCGGTGGCGTAGGTCTGGAACTGGCCGTCGGGGGTGCTGTTGAGCTTGTTGACCAGGATGCCGTCGCGGTCCTGCGCCAGCAGCGGGTCCCAACTCCGGTCCCACACCAGCTTGATGACGTTCCAACCGGCGCCGCGGAACTGCGACTCCAGCTCCTGCATGATCTTGCCGTTGCCGCGGACCGGGCCGTCGAGCCGCTGGAGGTTGCAGTTGACGACGAAGGTCAGGTTGTCCAGGCCCTCGCGGGCGGCGATGGACAGCTGGCCGAGCGACTCCGGCTCGTCCATCTCGCCGTCGCCGAGGAAGGCCCACACGTGCGACTTGGAGGTGTCGGCGATGCCGCGGGCCTCCATGTAGCGGTTCATCCGGGCCTGGTAGATCGCGCCGAGCGGGCCGAGGCCCATCGAGACGGTCGGGAACTCCCAGAAGTCCGGCATCAGCCGCGGGTGCGGGTAGCTGGACAGGCCGTTGGGGGCCTTGGACTTCTCCTGGCGGAAGGCGTCCAACTGCGCGTCGGAGAGCCGGTCCAGGAGGTAGGCGCGGGCGTAGATGCCGGGGGAGGCGTGGCCCTGGAAGAAGATCTGGTCGCCGCCGTCGCCCTCGTCCTTGCCGCGGAAGAAGTGGTTGAAGCCCACGTCGTACAGCGAGGCGGAGGAGGCGAAGGTGGCGATGTGGCCGCCGACGCCGATGCCCGGGCGCTGGGCACGGGAGACCATCACGGCGGCGTTCCACCGGGTCGCGTTGAGGACCCTGCGCTCGATCTCCTCGTTGCCCGGGAAGAACGGCTCGTCCTTGGTCGCGATGGTGTTGACGTAGTCCGTGCTGCGCATCTCGGGCACGGCGACCCGGCGTTCACGGGCGCGCTCGATCAGGCGGAGCATGAGGTAGCGGGCGCGTTCCCGGCCTCGCTCGTCGACGGCCGCGTCGAGCGAGTCGAGCCATTCCTGGGTCTCTTCGGGATCGAAGTCCGGGACCTGGCTGGGAAGGCCGCCAATGATGATCGGGTTTCGATCGGATCCGGAAGCCACGCTGTTCCTTCGTGTTCGGTTCGTGTCGTGCTCTGCCTGCTATTGCCGCTGCGCACGGGAACGAATGCGGGTTGTGCCTTGTGTCGCGCCGTCTTCCATCGTGTACCGAGCCACTGGGATACGTCACCTCTACCGATGGGTAACCACCCGCTGGGAGAGGGCGCTGAAAGGGCCGACTCCTGCGGTCGGCCAAATCGCAACCATACGCCCATCTGCGAACGCGCCGGCGTGCGGTCGGACGGCTCCCGGAGGCGGAGCCGAGACGCTCCGATACCCTGCGCGGGGGCCATTCCTTCCCCCCTACCCCATATACCCGGCACAATGCTGTGGTGCGTATCACTTCATGGTGTCCTGATGGGGGCGGGGCGGCGGTCGCAGGCCCGTCGATCGTCACCGTTTCGGCGGTCTCGATAGCCGGGTACTTGCGCGATCCGCCCGGCACGTGTGGACTACGCCCAATGCTCCGCGCACGCGCGGAGTCCCTGAGTACTTTCCGAAACATGACAGGAGGCAATCCGTGAGCGCGACCGCGGACCACGCGGAGGAGCGGACCAACCCTGCGACCAAGCTGGGGTTCGAGCCCGGACAGGTGGTCCAGGAGATCGGCTACGACGACGACGTCGAGCAGGAGCTCCGCGAAGGCATCGAGGCCATCATCGGCCAGGAACTTGAGGACGAGGATTACGACGACGTCGCTGATGTCGTCCTCCTGTGGTTCCGGGACGACGACGGCGACCTCACGGACGCGCTGGTGGACGCCATCGGTCTGATCGACGAAGGCGGCCAGATCTGGCTGCTGACGCCCAAGACCGGTCGCGACGGCTACATCGAGCCGAGCGACATCAACGAGGCTGCGCAGACCTCGGGTCTGTCCCAGACCCGGAGCATCAACGCGGGCAAGGACTGGACCGGCAGCCGGCTGATCTCGCCCAAGCGCTGACCGCGCCACCGACGTCCCTCGTCGAGCCCCTTCCGGCCGCCGCCGGAGGGGGCTCGACGCAGTTCAGACGGGGTGCGCGGGCCGTTTGGGCGGGCGCGTAGGGTGGTCGCGTCCAGTTGGTCAGTGACGCGGAAGGACGCAAGGCCCATGGCGATCGAGGTCGGCACCAAGGCTCCGGATTTCGAGCTCAAGAACCAGCACGGCGAGCTGGTCCGGCTCTCCGACTTCCGCGGCGCGAAGAACGTCGTCCTGCTCTTCTACCCGTTCGCCTTCACCGGCGTGTGCACCGGTGAGCTGTGCGCGCTGCGCGACGCGCTGCCCAAGTTCGTCAACGACGACGTGCAGTTGCTGGCGGTCTCCAACGACTCGCCGTTCTCGCTGCGGATCTTCGCCGAGCAGGAGGGGCTGACCTACCCGCTGCTGTCGGACTTCTGGCCGCACGGCGAGGCGTCCAGAGCGTACGGCGTCTTCGACGACGAGAAGGGCTGCGCGGTCCGCGGCACCTTCGTCATCGACAAGGAGGGCGTGGTGCGCTGGACAGTCGTCAACGGCCTGCCGGACGCCCGCGACCTGAACGACTACGTCAAGGCGCTGGAAGCCCTCTAGGGAGGGTGGTGCGTGGCGGCCCGACGGGTGTGCGTGCGGGATCCGTTCGCGATATCTGCGTTCGGCGGGAACCCGTCACTAGGATCGGTTCGTTGATCCGATGCCATGCACGATGGGGGCGCACAGCACGTACCCCTCGAATTCACGGGAGGACTCGTGGGAGTCAGCCTCAGCAAGGGCGGCAACGTCTCGCTGACGAAGGAAGCCCCCAATCTGACCGCCATCCTCGTCGGTCTGGGCTGGGACGCGCGTACCACCACCGGTACGGACTTCGACCTGGACGCCAGTGCCCTGTTGACGAACGACCAGGGCAAGGTCGACAACGACCTCAACTTCGTCTTCTTCAACAACCTCAAGAGCCCGTGCGGCGCGGTCGAGCACACCGGTGACAACCTCACCGGTGAGGGCGAGGGCGACGACGAGGCGATCAAGGTGAACCTCGCCGGCATCCCCGCCGACGTCCACAAGATCGTGTTCCCGGTGTCGATCTACGACGCCGAGACCCGTCAGCAGAGCTTCGGCCAGGTCCGCAACGCCTACATCCGCGTGGTCAACCAGGCCGACGGCAAGGAGCTGGCGCGCTACGACCTCAGCGAGGACGCCTCGACCGAGACCGCCATGGTCTTCGGCGAGCTGTACCGCAACGGCGCGGAGTGGAAGTTCCGTGCCATCGGCCAGGGTTACGCCTCCGGCCTGCGCGGCATCGCGCAGGACTTCGGCGTCAACGTCTGACCGCACACGCGACTCGCGTCCGGCGCCGTACGCCCCCGTCCGGGGAGTGCGGCGCCGGGCGCGTTTGGCGGGGCGCCGGTGGTGCCCCGCACCGACACCGGGGAGGAAACCACACCATGAGCGTCACGCTCGCCAAGGGGGGCAACGTCTCCCTGTCCAAGGCCGCGCCGAACCTCACGCAGATCACCGTCGGCCTCGGCTGGGACGCGCGCTCCACCACCGGCGCACCGTTCGACCTCGACGCCAGCGCGCTGCTGTGCGGGTCCGGACGGGTGCTGGGCGACGAGTACTTCGTCTTCTACAACAACCTCAAGAGCCCGGAGGGGTCCGTCGAGCACACCGGTGACAACCTCACCGGTGACGGCGAGGGCGACGACGAGACGATCCTGATCGACCTCACCCAGGTCCCCGAGCGGGTGGACGCGATCGTCTTCCCGGTCTCGATCCACGAGGCCGATCTGCGCGGCCAGAGCTTCGGCCAGGTCAGCAACGCCTTCATCCGGGTCGTCAACCAGGCCGACGGCGGCGAGCTCGCCCGCTACGACCTCAGCGAGGACGCCGCCGGCGAGACCGCGATGATCTTCGGCGAGGTCTACCGCCGCAACGGCGAGTGGAAGTTCCGCGCCGTGGGCCAGGGTTACGCCTCCGGTCTGCGCGGTATCGCCCTGGACTTCGGGGTCAATGTGGAGTGAACGCGGTGCTACCGGTGTCGTCCCCCGCGCATCCGAACCCGGTGCGGGGGGTACCACGGAGCTGACCGGGCACGGACCTGCGGTTCTCCGGCCGGATGGGGGCCGACCGCCCCGGCCGGGGGGCGGGAGCTCTAGACTTCGGTCAATGTTTCGCAAAGCGCCGCGCACTGGGCGCGGGGGACCCTCACAGCGAAGGATTGGGTAGGGCAGTGCTCCTGAAAACGTTTGGCTGGTCGTTCGCCATCACGGTGCTCGGCCTCGGCCTGGCGGGCGTTCTCTGGGGGTGGCAGGGCCTCGCGGTCGTGGGGATCCTCTCCATCCTGGAGATCTCGCTCTCGTTCGACAACGCGGTCATCAACGCGGGCATCCTGCGCAAGATGAACGCCTTCTGGCAGAAGATCTTCCTCACCATCGGCATCCTCGTCGCGGTGTTCGGCATGCGGCTGGTCTTCCCGGTCGTCATCGTCGCGGTCACCGCGAAGATGGGGCCGATAGAGGCGGTCCAACTCGCCATCAACGACAAGGCGCACTACCAGGAACTGGTGACCAGCGCCCACCCGGCCATCGCGGCCTTCGGCGGCATCTTCCTGCTGATGATCTTCCTCGACTTCCTCTTCGAGGGCCGCGAGCACACCTGGCTGTCGTGGATCGAGAAGCCGCTCGCCCGGATCGGCAAGCTGGACACCCTCTCGATCATCGTCGCCCTGGCCGCCCTGCTGGTGAGCGCCCTGACGGTGGCGCCGCACGCGGCGCACGGCGGCGGGGACAAGACCGTCACGGTCCTGCTGGCCGGCATCGCGGGCCTGATCACCTATCTCGTCGTCGGTGGCGTCTCGGGCTACTTCGAGGGCCGCCTGGAGGACGACGAGGCGGACGATGAGGACGGCGCGGAGCGGGCCGAGGTAGCCAAGAAGGGCGGCGGCTCCGTGGTGGGGCTGGCCGGCAAGGCCGCGTTCTTCATGTTCCTCTACCTGGAGGTCATCGACGCCTCGTTCTCCTTCGACGGCGTCATCGGCGCGTTCGCCATCACCAACGACATCTTCGAGATGGCGCTGGGTCTGGGCATCGGCGCGATGTACATCCGCTCGTTGACCGTCTTCCTGGTCCGCAAGGGGACGTTGGACGACTACGTCTACCTGGAGCACGGTGCGCACTACGCGATCGGTGCGCTGGGCGTCATCCTGCTCGTCACCATCCGGTACGAGGTCAACGAGGTCATCACCGGCCTGGTCGGCGTGGTGCTGATCGCGCTCTCCTTCGGCTCCTCGGTGCTGCGCAACCGGCGGGAGGGCAGGCCCGGGCAGGACGTCCCGACACACTCGGAAATGACGTCCCGAGTGTGACCGGGCTCTGAATGAGGAACGCTTTCTGCGGGGCGGCCACGGGGACACACCCAACGGCCGCCCCGCAGGGTTCATGGGCCACAACGATGGGGTGGGCAAGGTGTCGTTCCTGGGGAACTTGTGGCGCGGCAATGCGCCGCAGTTCGACGGCGGTGGCGCGTCGTACGTCGTCGAGCTGACGAAGCGGAATCCGGTCGTCTCCCTGACGAAGCAGGGGGCGGCCGCCGGGCATCTGCGGGTCAACCTGAGCTGGCAGATGCGCACTTCGGACTTCGGTGAGCGCGCCGGGCAGCGCTCCGGGAGCCTGCTGCGCAATCCCGGCCGGCTGTTCAAGCCCGAGGTCGTCCAGGCGCAGGGCCAGGCCGTGGTCAACGTCGACCTGGACCTGGCCTGCATGTACGAGCTGAAGGACGGCTCCAAGGGCGTGGTGCAGCCGCTGGGCAACTTCCTCGGCGACCTCAACGCCCCGCCGTTCGTCAAGCTCAGCGGCGACGACCGGTTCGGCTCCGGTTCCGGCGAGACGCTGTACGTCAATCTCGACCACCGGGACGAGATCAAGCGGATGTTGATCTTCGTCTACATCTACGACGGCACCCCGGCGTTCGACCGTACGCACGCGGTGGTGACCCTCTACCCGAGCACCGGCCCGCGGGTCGAGGTCAAGTTGGACGAGCGGGCGCCGCAGGCCCGGTCCTGCGCCATCTTCATGCTGGAGAACGGCAAGGACGGCCTCACGGTGCGGCGCGAGGTGAAGTACGTCTACGGCTTCCAGGCCGAGCTCGACCGGCTCTACGGCTGGGGGCTCCAGTGGGGCCGGGGCTACAAGTCGCAGGTCTGAGCCGGGACTTCACGACCGGCCCGCGCGCGGCGGGCGGCTGACGGACAGGGCGGCCGGGCCGCCGGGTGCGCGCGATGCGCCCCGGGCCCGGCCGCCCCGCGTTGCGTCAGCGGCGCTGGAACTGCGGCCCCTGGGGCGGCAGGACGAACGACGGGTCGGGGGCGAACGGCTGCGGCGCCGGGTAGCCGTAGGCGGGGGCGGGCGGCTGCTGGGGCGGGTAGAGGGGCGGTTGCGGGGGCAGGCCAGGGTAGCCGGCCGGTGGCTGGGACGGCGGGGGCGGGACGTTGGCCGGATAGCCGTAGCCGCCGGTGGGCGCGGGCGGCAGCGGGGCGGCCGAGAACGGCTCCGGCATCCGGTCCGGGACGTGCTGGGTGACCGCCTCCGGGTCCGTGTGCGGGCCGCCGGCCGGCGGTGCGCCGGCCTCCTCGGGCCAGGCGCCGGGCGGCGGCGAGACCGGGCCGGCCGGGGCGGGGAACGGTGCGGGGCCGGCCGCGGCGTCGTCCGCGGGGCGTTCGACCGCCGCGGTGGGGCCCGGCTCCGGCGGCTGCGCGGCGGACGCCTCGGGGGAGGGGGCGTCGGTGGTCGACGGGGCGGCGGCGGGCTGCTCGTCGTGGGCCGCGTCGGTACCGCCGGCCCCGTTCGTCGCACCGTCCCCGTCCGTGTCGTCCACCGAGATGCCGAACTCCGTTGCCAGGCCGACCAGTCCGCTCTCGTAGCCCTGCCCCAGGGCGCGGAACTTCCAGCCGTCGCCGCGCCGGTAGAGCTCCCCGCAGATCAGCGCGGTCTCCTCGCCCGTGTCGGGCACCACGTCGAAGACCGCGAGCGGCTCCGCGCCGTCCGCCGCCGCGTCGTAGAGCAGCACCCGCAGGTCGTGCACCCCGGCGAACGGGCCGCCGTCGGAGGAGGCGGCGAGCACCACCCGCGCCACCGACGCGTCGAGCGGCGTCAGTTCCGCCTCGATGGTGTCGGTCAGGGCGTCGGACAGTCGGGTCTTGGGCAGGTGCCGGACCAGGCCGCTGGGGTGCCGCGGCTGGTTGTAGAAGACGAAGTCCTCGTCGGAGCGCACGCGTCCGTCCGGCCCCACCAGCAGGGCCGAGGCGTCGACGTCCGGGACGCCGGCGCCTGGCGTCCAGCGCAGCACGGCCCGGACGGCCGTGGCGTTCAGGGGTACGTTCGACCCTTTCAGCATCGCGTGCGTCATGCCGCAATCCTGCCTTCCCGCCGGTGGCGGCCACAACGCGGGGGCCAGGCGGCACGCTTCCCGGACGCCCCTCGGATCCCCTGGTGTCACGGGGATTTCGGACCGGCGGGAACTTTCGAGCCCCCCACGCACGTACGATTATCGGCTGGATCCAGACAGCGGAACGCGGCGGGGGCGCCCGAGAACCGCTTGATACGGGGAGTTGTATGCGGCACTTTGGGCATCTTGCGCCCGATTTCCGGAAGGCTCTGTTCCACAAGGAACCGGTGGAGTTCACGGCGGAATCCCCGGCCGGCGTGCTCGCCACCGCCCTCGGCGCCACGCTCTACAGCCCCGCCACCCGCCCCCGCCTCGCCGACGACGTCCGCAAGCAGACCGCCCGCGGCGTGACATCCATGGTGCTGTGCCTGGAGGACGCCATCGGCGACGGCGACGTGGCGGCCGGCGAGGAGAACCTCGTCCGGCAGTTCGCCCTGCTCGACGAGGCCGCCGGCGGCGGCGCGGACCTCCCCCTGCTCTTCATCCGCGTCCGCGCGCCGGCCCAAATACCCGACCTGGTGCGCCGGATGGGCCGGGCCGTGCGGCGGTTGTCCGGATTCGTACTTCCCAAGTTCACCGCGGAGCACGGGCTGCCCTTCCTGGAGGCGCTGGCGGAGGCCGAATCGGCCTGCGGGCGGCGGCTGTTCGCGATGCCGGTACTGGAGTCCCCCCAACTGCTCCACCTGGAGAGTCGCGCCGCGACCCTGGCGGGCATCGCCCGCACCGTCGCCGGCTACCGCGACCGGGTGCTCGCCCTGCGCCTCGGCGTCACCGACTTCTGCTCCGCCTACGGCCTGCGCCGGGCCCCCGACATGACCGCCTACGACGTCCAGATCGTCGCCTCCGTGATCGCCGACGTGGTCAACGTCCTCGGCCGCGCGGACGGCACCGGCTTCACCGTCACCGGCCCGGTCTGGGAGTACTTCCGGCTGCACGAGCGGATGTTCAAGCCGCAGCTGCGCCGCAGCCCCTTCCTGGGCGAGGCCGAGGAGCTGCGCTCCGACCTGATCGCGCACGACATGGACGGGCTGCTGCGCGAGATCGAACTGGACCGCGCCAACGGCCTGACCGGCAAGACCTGCATCCACCCCTCGCACGTCGCCCCCGTGCACGCCCTGTCGGTCGTCAGTCACGAGGAATACAGCGACGCCTCCGACATCCTGCGGCCCGAGCGCGACGCCGGCGGGGTGCTGCGCTCCTCGTACACCAACAAGATGAACGAGGTGAAGCCGCACCGCGCCTGGGCCGAGCGGACGCTGCTGCGCGCCGAGGCGTTCGGCGTGGCCCGCGAGGACGTCGGCTTCGTGGAACTGCTGACCGCCAGCCTGACGCCGGCCTGAAGCCCGACGGCCCCGAACCCCCAGTGGAGAGCGACGGCATGAACGACGGTACGGACCCGACGACGGAGCGCGGCGCGCGCGAGGCGTGGAGCGGAGCGTGGGTCGCCGAGCGGCTCGGGGTCACCCTGAGTGGCGCGGACGAACTGCCCGGACTGCTCGGGCTGGCGCTGCGTCGCAACCCCAAGCGCGCCCACCTGCTGGTCTCCAACGTGCTCGGCAAGCACGTACCGCAGCGCCCCGAGGTGGTGCACGGCGCCGGCGTCCAACTGGGCCGCCGGGTGCGCGCGTTGCTCGGGGACGAGGAGGCCGCCCGCGCCGTCGTCCTCGGCTACGCCGAGACCGCCACCGGGCTCGGCCACTCGGTCGCCGACGGGCTGGGGCTCGCCCCCTACCTGCACTCCACCCGCCGCCCGGTGCCGGGCGTGCCGCGCGCCGCCGGCTTCGAGGAGGAACACAGCCACGCCACCTCGCACCTGCTGCTCCCCGAGGACCGCACCCTGCTCTCCGGGGACGGCCCCCTGGTCCTCGTCGACGACGAGTTCTCCACCGGGCGCACGGTCCGCAACACCGTCCGGGCGCTGCACGCCCACCACCCCCGGGAGCGCTACGTCCTCGTCGCCCTGGTGGACCTGCGGGCGGAGGACGACCGCGAGGCGCTGGCGAAGTGCGCCGCCGACCTCGGCGCCCGCATCGACCTGGTCGCCCTGGCCGGCGGTGGCGTCCACCTGCCCGACGACGTCCTGGAGCGCGGCCGCGAACTGGTCGCCGTCCAGGAGGCGTTGACCCCGGCACCCCGTGGCGCGGCGGCCCGCCCGGAGGCGATACGCATCGACCTCGGCTGGCCCGCCGGGCTGCCCGACGGTGGCCGGCACGGCTTCACCCCGGCCCACCGCGCCGTCCTGGAGGAGCACCTGCCCGCCATGGCCGCCCGCATGGCGGCGCGCCTCGACGGCGCCCGCCGCGTCCTCGTCCTCGGGAACGAGGAGCTGATGTACGCCCCGCTGCGGCTCGCGGGAGCCCTGGACGCGCACCTCGCCCCGGCCGGCGGCACGGTCCGCTTCTCCACCACCACCCGCTCCCCGGTCCTCGCCGTGGACGACCCCGGCTACGCGATCCGCACCCGGCTGACCTTCCCCGCTCACGACCGCCCGGCGGACGGCCCCGGCGAGCGCTACGCCTACAACGTCGCCCCCGGCGGCGACCCGGCGCGCCGCTTCGACGCCGTCGTCGCGGTCGTCGACTCCGCCGGCGACCGCCCCGAACTCCACGCCCCCGGCGGGCTGCTCGCCCAACTGGCCGGCCACACCGACCGGTTGCTGCTCGCCGTCGTCCCCGCCCACACCCCGCCCGCCGCCCTCCCCGGCCCGCTGCGCGGCCCCGCGTTCTCCTCCTACGCCCCCGACGAGATCGGCTGGCTGCTCAAGGACCTCTCCGGGGTCACCCTGGAGACGCCCACCGAGGAGCGCGAGGAGGCGATCCAGCGCGGCGGCGCCCACTACGCGGAGTCGCTGCCGGTCGAGTACCAACCCAGCGCGGAATACCAGGAGCTGTTCCGCAGCGCGCTGCGGACCGGCGCCGGCCGGATGGCCCGCGCCGTCGGCACCGTCACCGAGACCGTGCTCGCCGAACGGGGCCCGCGCCCGGTCCTGGTCTCCCTGGCCCGTGCCGGCACCCCCGTCGGCATCCTGATGCGCCGCTGGGCCCGCCACCACCGCGGCCTGGACCTGCCGCACTACGCCGTCTCCATCGTCCGCGGCCGCGGCATCGACCCCACCGCCCTGCGCTGGCTCGCCGCCCACCACGACCCGGCGGACGTGGTGTTCGTCGACGGCTGGACGGGCAAGGGCGCCATCACGGGCGAACTGACCGCGGCGCTCGCCGACTTCCCCGGCTTCGACCCGCGCCTGGCGGTCCTCGCCGACCCCGGCGGCTGCGTGTCCACCTACGGCACCCGCGACGACTTCCTGATCCCGTCCGCCTGCCTGAACTCCACCGTCTCCGGGCTGGTCTCGCGCACCGTGCTGCGCGCCGACCTGATCGGCCCGGACGACTTCCACGGCGCCAAGTTCTACCGCGAACTGGCCGGCAGCGACCTGTCCGGGGAGTTCCTGGACACCGTCACCGCCCACTTCGACGCGGTCGCGGGCGAGGCCGCCGCCGACGCGCGGGCACTGGCCGCCGCCGACCGCACCCCCACCTGGGCCGGCTGGGCGGCCGTCGAGCGGATCAGCGCGGAGTACGGCATCGACGACATCAACCTCGTCAAGCCCGGCGTCGGCGAGACCACCCGGGTGCTGCTGCGCCGGGTCCCCTGGCGGATCCTCGCCCGCCGCGGCGCCGGCGCCGACCTCGACCACGTCCGGCTGCTGGCCGACCAGCGCGGCGTGCCCATCGAGGAGGTCGACGAACTCCCCTACACCTGCGTCGGGTTGATCCACCCCCGCTACACCCGCGCCGCCACCGGCGCCGACGGCACGGCGGTGGCCGGCCGATGACCACGCCCGCCCCGCTGGTCGCCAGCGACCTCGACCGCACGCTCATCTACTCGGCCGCCGCGCTGCACCTCACCGGACCCGACGAGGCCGCCCCCCGGCTGCTCTGCGTCGAGGTCTACGAGGGCCGGCCGCTCTCCTACCTCACCGAGACGGCCGCCGCGCTGCTGACCGAACTGGCCGGCCGCGCCACCTTCGTCCCGGCCACCACCCGCACCCGCGCCCAGTACGGGCGCGTCCGACTCCCCGGCCCGCCCCCGGAGTTCGCGGTCTGCGCCAACGGCGGCCACCTGCTCGTCCAGGGCGTCTCCGACCCCGACTGGCAGCGCACCGTCGCCGACCGGCTCGCCGCCCACTGCGCCCCGTCGGACGAGATCGACGCCCACCTGGCCCGCACCGCCGACCCGGTGTGGCTGCGCAGCCGACGCACCGCCGAGGACCTCTTCGCCTACCTCGTCGTGGAGCGCCCGCTGCTGCCGGCCGACTGGGTCGCCGACCTGACCGGGTGGGCGGCCGAGCGCGGCTGGACGGTCTCCCTCCAGGGCCGCAAGCTCTACGTCGTGCCCCGCCCGCTCACCAAGAGCGCCGCGGTCGCCGAGGTGGCCCGCCGCACCGGCGCGACCGGGTTCCTCGGCGCCGGCGACTCGCTGCTCGACACCGACCTGCTGCTGGCCGCGGACCGCGGGTGGCGGCCGGGGCACGGCGAGTTGGCGGACACCGACTGGGGCGCGCCGCACGTCACGGCGCTCGCCGAGCGGGGCGTGGCCGCGGGGGAGGCGATCGTGCGAGCGATGGTGGGTGCCGTCGGGGCGCGCTGACGGGCGCGGGGGTGTGCGTCCGCGCGCCGGTGTGCGCCGGCGGCGGGCCGGAGCGTGGCGGCTGACAGGTCGCGGGGGCCGGCCGTAGGCTGCCGGCGATCGGGAGGAGAGCACCTTGGCCGAGCCCAAGAACACCCCGCTGACACCGGAGTTGTACGCCTATGTGCTGGCGCACAACCCGCCGCTGGACCCCGCCCTGGAGGAGCTCGCGGACCGCACCCGCGAGCGGTTCCCTACCGCGGCGGGCATGCTGTCGGCCCCCGAACAGGCGCTGCTGCTGGCGTTCCTGATCCGGCTGACCGGGGCCCACCACGTGGTCGAGGTGGGCACCTTCACCGGCTTCGCGACGCTCGCCATGGCCCGAGCGCTGCCCGCCGACGGCACGCTGATCGCCTGCGACGTCTCCGAGGAGTGGACCGCCTACGGCCGGGAAGCCTGGGCGAAGGCCGGGGTCGCGGACCGCGTCGAGCTGCGGATCGCACCGGCACTGGAGACCCTGCGCGCGATGCCGCCCGAACCCCACATCGACCTGGCCTACCTCGACGCCGACAAGGGCGGCTACATCGGCTACTGGGAGGAGCTGGTGCCGCGGCTGCGCCCCGGCGGCCTGCTCGTCGCCGACAACGTGCTCTTCCACGGCCGGGTCACCGACCCCGCGGCCACCGGACCGGCCCTGGCCATCCGGGAGTTCAACGACCACGTGCTCACGGACGCCCGTATGGAGGCGGTGCTGCTCCCCGTGGCGGACGGGGTGACGTTGGCCCGCAGGCGGTAGGGCGGCGGCGACGACCGGGCCGGGGCCCGTGGCCGTAGTGCGGCGGCCGACGGCCGGTGGTCAGCCGCAGCAGCCGCCCCCGCAGCAGCCACCACCCCCGCCGCCCGGCGCGGCGGACGGGCCGGGGGCGGACGCGGTCCCGCCGACGGCGACGGTGGACAGCAGCTTCACGGTGTCCTGGTGGCCCTCCGGGCAGGCCGCCGGGGCGGACGACTCGGCCATCGGCCGGTTCAGCTCGAAGGTGGTCCCACAGGGACGGCAGCGGTATTCGTAACGGGGCATGGGCACAGGGTATGGCTTCGCCGCGGAGTCCCGCCGCCGTCGTCAGCCCCGCCGGCCGGAGCGGTACGGGGCGGACCGCGGCCGGGGCTCAGCGCACGACCGTGCCCGGCGGCGCGGCCAGCAGGTCCAGCTCCGCGCGGGTCGGCGCGCCCTCCCAGTCACCCGGGGAGGCGGCCGCGAACGCCCCGGTGGTGACCGCCCGTGCCAGCCGCCCGCTGACGTCCGCGCCGTCCAGCAGCGCCGAGAGGTAGCCGGCCACGAAGGCGTCGCCGGCGCCCACCGGGTCCACCGCCCTTACCGGCACGGCGGGTTGGTGGCGGGGACCGCCGTCGCCCGTATACGCCGTCGCGCCGTCCGCGCCGTGCGTCACCACGACCTCGCGGACGCCGGCGGCCAACAGCCGGGTCGGCGGCGGGCCTTCGGAGTGGCGTCCCGTTGCCGGTAGGCACAGCGGCAGCTCGTCCTCGGAGGCGATTAGCACGTCCACGAAGGGGAGCCAGTCGCGCAGCACGTCGGCGGCCTCGGCGGCGCTCCACAGCCGGGCGCGGAAGTTGACGTCCAGGCAGACGAGCGCGGTGTGCCGGCGGGCCAGGTCGAGGGCGAGGCCGGCGCTCGCGCGGGCCGCGGGACCCAGCGCCGGGGTGATGCCGGTCAGGTGCAGCACGCGGGGCGGCGCCGCGGCGAAGGCCCGCTCGACGGCGGCCGCCGAGGGGCGCGAACCGGCCGATCCCGCGCGGTAGTAGTGGACCCGGGTCAGCTCCGGTAGCCGCGGCTCGAAGAGGAGCAGCCCGGTGGGCGCGTCCGGGTCGACGGTGGCGCCGGACACCTCGACGCCCTCGGCCCGCAGCGTCCGCAGCACCAGTTCCCCCGCCTCGTCCGCGCCGACCGCGCCCGTCCACCGGACGCGATGGCCCAACCGGGCCAGGCCGATCGCCACGTTGCTCTCCGCGCCGGCGACCGAGACCCGCATCGTGCCGCCCAGCCTCAGCGGGCCGCTGCCGCGCAGCGCCACCATGGTCTCCCCGAAGGTGAGCACGTCCCCGCCAACGGGCGGCGGGGACGGCGGAGATGGCGCGGGCGGTGCGAGAGGCGAGGGTGGTGCGAAGGGTGAGGGTGGTGTGAGGGGTGAGGGTGGTGCCGTCATGCCGTCCTGTGCGTCGGTTCCTGCGCCGCTCGCCACCCGCTCGCCCTCCACGTGCCCTCCCCTGGGTGTTGCCTCTCCGCGTGCCGGCCCGTGCCCCGATGGACGGCCGGGAATCCTCGCGCCCCTCCCGCCACTTCTTTCCTCCCCCGTCCCCGTCCCCTCACCCTCCCTCTCGCCATTCCGCTCCCCCTTCCCCCACCCCCCCTCTCACCATTCCGCGAACGAACCGTCCTCGTGCCGCCAGACCGGGTTCCGCCAGGCGTGCCCGCCCGCCGCGTCGGCCGCCCGGACGGCGGCCTCGTCCACCTCCACCCCGAGCCCCGGACGGTCGGACCGCAGCAGCGCCCCGCGGTCGAAGTGGAACGGCGTGGGATCGACGACGTAGTCCAGCAGCTCGGCGTCCCGGTTGTAGTGGATCCCCAGGGACTGCTCCTGGATGAGGAAGTTCGGGGTGGTGAAGGCGACTTGGAGGCTGGCGGCGAGGGCGACCGGCCCGAGCGGGCAGTGCGGGGCGAGCAGCGCTCCGTACGGCTCCGCGAGGGCGGCGATCCGGCGCAGCTCCGAGATCCCGCCGGCGTGCGACACATCGGGCTGTACGACGGCGACGCCGGCCTGGAGCGGGGCCAGGAACTCACGGCGGGTGTAGAGACGTTCACCCAGTGCGAGCGGAACGCCGGACGCTGTGACGAGGCCGGGAAGGGCGGCCAACTGCTCGGGGAGGACGGGCTCCTCGACGAACAGCGGGGCGGACTCCGCCAGCAGCGGCAGCAGCCTGCGGGCGTTGGAGGGGGTGACACGACCATGGAAGTCCAGGGCGAAGTCCCGGTCCTCACCGAGGACTTCACGAGCGGTCTCGGCGCGCCGCAGACAGTCGCGCACCTCGGCGCGGGTCGCCAACGGGGACATCCGTCCGCAGCCGTTCATCTTGACGGCGCTGAAGCCCGCCTCGACCTGCGCGGTCACCGCGTCCCGGATCTGCGCCGGCTCGTCGCCGCCGACCCAGGCATAGGCCCGCACCCGATCGCGGACCGGCCCGCCCAGCAACTGGTGCACGGCCAGCCCGCATTGCTTCCCCTTGATGTCCCACAGCGCCTGGTCCAGACCGGCGACGGCGGAGGAGAGCACCGGGCCGCCCCGGTAGAAGCCGCCTTTCGTCAGCACCTGCCAGTGGTCCTCGATGCGCGCCGGATCCCGCCCGAGGAGGTACTCCGCCAGCACCGCCACCGCCGCCCGGACCGGCTCCGCCCGCCCCTCGACCACGGGCTCGCCCCAGCCCACCACCCCCTGGTCGGTCTCCACCCGCACGAACAGCCAGCGCGGCGGCGCGAGAAAGGTCTCGATACGGCTGATCTTCATGGGTCGGGCCATGACGCGGCGACCGTCCTTCCACCGAGGAGAGGCGAGAGAGGGGAGACAACCGGGGGAGTCGGGGTGTGTTCCTGTTCCCTCGTGGTCTACCCATGCCGCTCGACGGCACCTGTCGGTACGGGGCCGGGTCCGGTGCTGGGGCCGAGTACGGGTACGCGTGCCGGTGCGGGTCCGAGCGCGCTCAAGGATGTTCGCGCGCCGACTTGTCGAGCAGCTCCAGCATCGCCATGTACGCGCCGTCCAGGTCCCGGTCGCGCACCGCCTCGGCCACCGCCGCGTGCACGGGGTACGGGTGCGCGAAGGCGCCGCCGGACGCGTACACCTCCCGGCCGCGCTGGATGATCACGGGCACGATCACCCGGTGCATCTGCGCGTAGAAGCGGTTGTTGGACGCGAGCAGCAGCGCGGTGTGGAAGGAGGCGTCCGCGCGGACCAACAGCACCGGGTCGTCCTCGGTCGCGGACATCGCGCTGAGCGCGGCGTTGAGGGCTTCGAGGTCGTCGTCGGTGCGGCGCTCCGCGGCCAGCGCGGCCGCCGCGGGCTCGATCGACCGGCGCAGTTCGAGCATGTCGGCGTAGAAGTCGGACGAGGCGCCGGCGGCCAACTTCCAGCGCAGTACGTCGGAATCGAGGAGGTTCCACTCCTCCCGGGGGCGGACGTACGTGCCGTGGTTCTGCCGGGTGGCGAGCAGCCCCTTGGTGGCCAGCACCTTCACCGCCTCGCGCAGCACGGTCTGGCTGACGTCCAGCTCCGCCATCACCTTCTGGAGGGCGAGCACTTCCCCCTCGCCGTAGGTGCCGGCGACGATCCGTTGGGCGAGCGCCTCGACGGCCGCCCCGTGCTGCCCGTGCCCCGCGTACGAGCCGGGATTCCCCAACTGCCCCATCGTTGCTCCCAGGTACCGGGTGGTGAGGTGCGGCGGTGGGCCGGAGCGCCGGCGGTCTCGGAGCGGCGCGGCGGTAGTGGGCGAGCGGTGCGGCGGGGCGGGGAGTGCGCTCCGCCGTCGTTCGCCGTCCGCCGCCGGTCGCCCGTCGGCCCGGCTCCCGCGGCCGTCACGCCACGGCGCACCGCACGCCCACCCACCCCGTACGCGTCCCGATACGCGTCCCGCCAGGCCCCGAAGCCCGGCACCGGCCGGAGTTCGCCGCCGTCACAACTCCCTGGTGCTGCCGGCCGGCGGCGCACCGCCGGCACCGCCGCTGCCGCCCGGCTCGGCCCCGAATCCCGCCGCGCCCCTCTCCGCCGGGCTCGTCTCGGCGTGCGCGCCCGTGGTGCGCCGATGACGCGGGCCGGTGACGCTCGTACCGGGACCGAGCGAGCCCATGCCGCCGTGCCAGGCGCCCTGCATCCGCACCCGCGCCGACTGCCGCCCCGCGGTCATCCCGGACACCGGGTGCAACTGCCCGCTCTCGAACCGCTCGGCCTCCTCCGGGTGCCGGGCGCGCCAGTACGGGTTGTCGTGCGACAGCCCGCCGCTGACCCGCCCGTACATCCCGAACACCAGCAGGAGCAGCCCCACCACGAAGCTGAAGTAGACGTTCTGGATCTTGAAGGCGAGGAAGTTGGAGTCGGTCTGGAGCAGCCCCAGGTTCACGAAGCCGCTCAACAGGAAGAGCCCGCCGAGCACGATGTTGAGGGTGGAGGCGAAGTTCCCGCCGATCGTCATGCCGACGATGAGCAGCGCGCCGATGGCGATCGAGAGCACGCTGAGCGAGCCGTTGGTGTTCAGCCCGGCCACGGTCGCGCCGCCGGTGTCGAAGAACCCGATGTTGTGGGTCAGGCCGAGGACGCCGAACGCGACCAGCACCAGCCCCATCAGCCCGGCGCCGACGCGGTAGACCTGGTTCAGCCGATGATCCACCGGTAGGTGCTTGTTGAACTGGGCGCGGCGCTTCGTGAACCGGTTGAGGAAGTTCGTGGGCCTGTGCAGCGTTTGGCCTGTTGCACCGGTAGCAGCCATGTCCGGCCTCCCTTGCGCAGATGAGCCGCCTGGGCCGTAGTCACTCCGACTCCAGCATCGGGCACGGGCGCCGTTCATGCCATTGCGGACGGGACGCGCGACAGGACGCGCGACGGGCCCCATGACGAGACGCGCGACGGGACGCACGATGAGACGCGCGACGAGAGGCTTCCCTGCTGACGCCAACGGTGCCGGCAGGCGGCAGCCGGCCTCAGCGCCCGCCCGCGCCCCCGCCCCGCTGCTCCCGGATTCCCTGCACCACCCGGGACGCCGTCTCCCGCACCGCCTCCGTCTCGGTCAGGAAGTGCCACCAGTCCGGGTGCCGCCCCTCCAGCCCCGCGACCGCGCGGTCCAACCGGGCCACCGCCTCGTCCAACGGGCCGGCGTGCCGCGGATCGGGCGTGCTGCGCCCGGCCATCGCCAGCCGCTGCGCGTCCCGGAGCGCGAAACGGGTCCGCTCGATCTCCTGCTGCCGGTCGGCCGCCACCGCGTCGAGCCGTCGCAGCCGGTCGCCGGCCGCCGACACCGCCTCGTCGGTGGAGTTCAGCAGCGCCCGCACCGTCGCCAACCGGCTGGTGGCGTCCGCCCAGCGCTGCTCCCCGCGGGCCTGCTCGCCTTCCCGGAGCGCGGCCCGGGCCCGCTCGACGGCGTCCACGGCCTGCTCCGGCACCTTCTGGAGGTCCTGCCAGCACGCCGCGCTGTATCGCCGCCGCAGCTCGCTGAGGACCGGGGCGACCTGCTGGGCACGGGTGGTGATCGCCTCCGCACGGGTGCGCAGCGACACCAGCCGCTTGTCGATCTCCGCCGCGGTCGCCGGCAGCCGCTCGGCCTCCGACCGGAGCGCCCCGGCCTGCCGTTGCACCTCCTCCGCGCGCCGGATCGTCTCCGGTACGCCGTGCTGCGCCGCCCCCTGGTTGAGCTTGGTCAACTCGGGCCCGAGCGCCGCCAACCGGGCCGCCAGGTCGTCGGCCCGCAGGCCCTGCGCCCGCACCGCGTCCAGTGCGTTGCTCGCCGCCAGCAGCGCCTGTCGGGCCTGCTCCACGGCCGGCGCGACCCGCGCCAACTGGGTCTCGGCGCTCTCCAGTAGCGGCGCGAGGCTCTGCGCGAACCAGTCCAGCTCCGACCGGACCCGCTCCAGCTCCTCGCGGGCCCGCGTCAGATCCGCCCGCGCCCGCGCCAGCGCGGCGCCGTCGATGTCGTCCCGGTCGAGATCATGGGAGTCGACCGCGGTGATGTACCCCTGGCTGACCTGGTCGATCCGCGCCCCGAAGCTCTGGTACTCGGCCGCGGCCTGCCGGCCCCGCGGCGAGTTGTCGACGGCGGTGACCGTCTCCACCGAGATCCGCAGGTCACGGTGGGCGGTGTCGAGGTCGTAGAACGCGGCCGCCGCGGCGTCCTTGGCGGCCTGCGCATCGGCCCGCTGGCTCTCCCCGCGTCCCCCGAACCAACGCCGGGTGCCGCCCCCGGCGAACGCCATCGGTGCCACCGCCACCAGCAGCGGCAGCGGCAACAGCACGAGCCCCGCCAACTCCCGGGCCGTCTGCCGGACCTGGCTCCCGCGGGTGCGACGGCGGTCCCGCCGCCCGGACGGCCGCGACCACGGCTCCATGTGTGTCCCCGTCACATCCCTCTCCCGATCGGATCGCCCCAGGACCGGCTGACATTCTCCCACCCACCCGAACGAACATCCCGCCCGCAGAGTTCGCGCCCACCCACCACACCCGCTGCCGCACGGCCGGGTTTGCAGGTCCGCCCCTGCGGCAAGGTAGTCTGTCGGCTCGTCCAGGGCGCATAGCTCAGCGGTAGAGCGCTGCTCTTACAAAGCAGATGTCGGCGGTTCAAATCCGTCTGTGCCCACCAGTGCCATCGGCACCGACGTCATCGAGGCCCAGGCCCCCATGGGGAGCCTGGGCCTTCGTCTTTCCTGCGCCCGCCGCGTGGCGCCCTCCTCCGGGCCGGCCTCGCGAGCCCGCCGATCGGTCGATCAGGGGCCGTGCGCTTTCAAGATCCGCGCGTTTCCATGGGCCGTGCGCTTTCAGGATCCGTACGGCCCCGAGATCCATGCGTCGTCGAGGTCTGCATCTGCGTGCCTTCGGGCCCCGCGGAGCCTCAATGCTCGCGAGGCTTCAACTTCCTTGTGATGGCGTCCTGTTGGGCTTCGGGTGTGCGCGGGGCCGGCGGGCGTTCCGGTTCCGGGAGGGGGTGAAATGGGTGGATTGATCCTTGGGGGTTCCTGTCTGTATGTGTATCGTGGAGCGCAAGACTTGAACTTTCAAGTAAATTGCTTGGGAGTAGTTAGCGCGACGGTCCGCATGGGCGGTCCGTCGGACGGTTCGGATGGAATGAGCGTTTGTCATGACAACCCCCCACAGTGCGTCCGCGGCCGAGCCTGGCGGCGTCGCGGTGCGGCATGCCCCTTCTCCGCACGGCTATGACGTCGGGCTGCTGGTGCTGCGACTGGTCCTCGGGCTGACCATGGCTGCGCACGGGACGCAGAAGCTGTTCGGCTGGTTCGGCGGAGGCGGGCTGGACGGCACCGCGAAGTTCTTCACGGCGAGCGGCTACCCGTCGGGCAGGGTGATGGCGGTGTGCGCCGGTCTCACCGAGACGCTCGGCGGGCTCGGGCTGGTGCTCGGGCTGCTGACGCCGCTGGCCGCCGCGGCGGTGGTCGGCACGATGATCAATGCGCTGGCGGTGAAGTGGGGCGGCGGCTTCTTCGCGCCCGAGGGTGTGGAGTACGAGCTGCTGCTCGTCACCGGGGCGGCCGCGCTGGCGCTGACCGGGCCCGGCCGCTACGCCGTCGACCGCTTCCTGCCCGTACTGCGCGCGCACCGGCTGGTGTACGGCGCGGGCGCGCTCGTCCTGGCCGTGGTGTTCGCGGCGGTCGTGTTGGTGCTCCGCAAGTGAGGTCCGGGCCTCCAGGAGTCGGGGGCCCGGCCGCGGCGGTGGTGCAGGAGCGGGGAACGAGTTGAGGGAAGATCGGAGGGCCGATGTCCGTACGGCGGCTCAATCATGCGGTGTTGTACATCCGTGAGGTGGCGCGGTCGGTGGCGTTCTACACCGAGGTGCTCGGGTTCACGGTGGACGGGGAGATTCCCGGGCGGGCGGCCTTTCTGAGCGCGCCCGGTTCGCAGAACGACCACGATCTGGGGTTGTTCGCGGTGGGGCGGGACGCGCCCGGGCCGGAGGGCGGCCGGATCGGGCTGTACCACCTGGCCTGGGAGGTCGGGACGTTGGGCGATCTGGCGGCGGTCGGGGCGCGGCTGCGGGAGCGGGGCGCGCTGGTCGGCGCCAGCGATCACCTCGTCTCCAAGTCGCTCTACGCCCGGGACCCGGACGGGAACGAGTTCGAGGTGATGTGGCGGGTGCCGAAGGAGGACTGGCCGGGGCCGGAGGACGCGGCGGCCCGGGTGCTGCCGCTCGACCTCGCCGCGGAGTTGGAGCGTTGGGGCCCCGATCTGCTGACGGGCGCGGCGGCCGGCTCGGCCACCTGAGGCGTTACGGGGGAGGACCGGCTGACCCCTTGGACGTGCCGTGGCTCTCTCCACCGGGATGGGTGGGGAGGGTCGCGGCATGTCTGTGGGTGGGGGCGCCTCCGCCGCGGCTGTCACCACCGCCCTTGGCGGGGCGACTGGTTGCCCAAGGGCGGTCGTCTCGTCGATGGCGGCAGAAGCCGGCGGGGTGGCGGTCTCGGCCGGCCGGGTGGGCGGGGGTGTGCGGGGGCCCCGGCCGACGGCGTCGACGAGGAACGCGACGACGTTCGACTGGCCGGTGGTGTCGCGCGTACGGAGAGGGCGGAAACTCCTCGTCACAGTGGTGAGGGCCGCGCCGGCCTGGGGCGAGGTCCGTCACCGGTCTGCCCGAGTGCCACGGCTCGGTTGCTCCAGCGGGCGCCGTCGAGAACCAGCCGTGCCTCTCGGGGATCGGTCGTGACGCGGGAGTCGGCCAGGTCCCGGAAGTCGTTCCACGCCCCGGGAGTCGGCGGCCGCGCCCCCGGGAGCCGGATGTGCCCGGCCCCGGGGTCATGTCCTGGTCCGTGTCAGAGCGCCAGGGATGACAGGAAGGCGTGCAGCTCCTGGTCGAAGAGCGGGGTGTTCTCCAGGTTGACCATGTGGCCGGCGCCCGGGATGCGTATGCGGCGGGCATCGGGGACCTGTAGCGCTATCGCATGGGCGTTGGTGGAGATGTCGGTGGAGTCGAGGTCGCCGTCGAGGACGGTGGTCGGCACCCGGATCTCGCCGAGGCGGTCGAACGCCCCGACCTCCTGGGGCATGCCCACGCCCACGCCGTCGGCGTGCACCTCCACGTTGGCGCACGCGGAGGCGCGCATCCGCTCCCGGAAACCGGGGTGCACCGCCGAGGGTGCGCGGTACGGCCCGTCCACCCACATCCGCAGGAAGTGCTCCACGTAGCGCTCCGCGCCGTCGGGTGCGCCGATCGCGGCGACCTGTTCCCGGATGTGCTCCAGGACGAAGGGGTCGGTGAAGGCGCGACCGCTGATCCCGGGGGAGGCGAGGAACAGGGCCGTGACCCGGTCCGGGTGGGCGAGCGCGGTGTCCAGCGCGACCCGGGAGCCGTGCGAGAGGCCGACCAGGACGGCGCGCGGTATGTCGAGCGCGTCCAACAGCGCGACCAGGTCGTCGTGGTTGGCCCAGTCGCCGGTGACCGTGGAGGAGAGGCCGTGGCCGCGGGAGTCGTAACGGACCACCCGCAGGCCGGAGTTCGCCAACCAGGCGAACTGCTCGTCCCACATGTGCTGGTCGAGCATCCCGCCGTGCATCAGTACCACCGCGGGCCCCGAGCCGGCCGTCTCGTAGAACAACTCGCCGTCGTCGACCGGCACGGTGTCGTTGTCGATCTCGGACCATGCCTGGAAGTCGTGGGTCATCGCGCAGGCCGTTCTGTGTGGGACGGGCGGTCGGTCGGACGGGCGGGCGCCGGGGGCCGGTGCCCGATTGCGGGCGGTATGGCGGCTGGTGTGGCGTCCAGGGCCGCGGCGCCCCGCTTTTCGGGATTGCCGCTTTCCTCCGGGGGAACGCGCGAACCGTCCGCCAAGTGCCGGAATTCCTCGCCGAGCCGGTCCAGGACCCGCAGCGCCGTGCGGACCTCGCCGCTCGACAGGTCGGCCAGACTGCGCCGGAGCTCCGCGGCCTCGGCGTCCTGTATGCCGCGCATCACCTCCGAGCCCTCGTCGGTGAGCCGGATCAGGGACGAGCGGCGATGCTCGGGATTGGGGGCCGTCACGACCAGGCCCAGCTCCGCCGCGTGGTTCACCCAGCGCTGCACCGGCTGTCGGTCCAGCCCCAGCGAGCGCGCCAACTGCGGGACGGTGCGCGGGCCCTGGGCGCGCAGCGCGTCGAGCAGGGCGTGCTCGCCGGCGGTCATGCCGGTGCCTTCGAGCTCGCGCTCCACCGCGCGCACGATCGTCCGGTGCAGCGGCCACAGCCGCCGGATGACGTCGTACAGCAGGTCCTCGGTCGCGCCGTGACCGCCGTCCTCGACGTGGTGACCGGTCCGGTCGCGCGGATCGCGCGGACCGGAACCCCCTTCGATGGTGCTCATGATGAACCCCCCTCATCGACACTCATGATGTCATGATGACATCCGCGATGTCGTTTCGGAAGGCGTGTGGAAAAGCGCGCGGAACCGCCGTCGGGTGCGGAACGGCGGTGCGGCGGGGCGGAGTTGGCGCGCGGGGCGGGACGCCGGCGGGGCGGCTCAGCCGTCCAGGGGGCGCGGGGCCTCGTCGTCGGTGAACGTGACGACGAGGTCGGCGCGCGGCCGGGTGGCGGCCACGAGGCGGGCGTTGGCCTCGTCGGAGGTGCGCACGAAGTCCTCGGCGTCGGTGCGCAGTCGACCGAACCGCTCGTGCCGGTCGATCAGCCGCCGCACCCGCTCCGGGCCGTCCAGCTCGATGTACCAGACCTCGTCGAGGAGTTCACGGATCCGTGCCCAGGGGTCGGAGTGCAGCAGGAGGTAGTTGCCCTCGGTGATGACGAGCGGGATGTGCGGCGCCACGGGGATGCTGCCGGCGACCGGCTCCTCCAGGCGGCGGTCGAACGCCGGGGCGTAGACGGGCGTGCCGGATTCGGGGGCGCGCAGCCGGGCCAGCAGCGAGACGTAACCGGCGGGGTCGAAGGTGTCCGGCGCGCCCTTGCGCTCCGTGCGGCCCAGGCGGCGGAGTTCCGCCTCGGCGAGGTGGAAGCCGTCCATGGGGACGAGCGCGGCCTGGCCGGTCAATTCCGCCGCCAGCCGGACGGCGAGGGTGGACTTTCCGGCGCCCGGCGGCCCGGCTATGCCGAGCAGCCGGCGCCGGCCGGGCGTCGCGGAGGCGGCGAGCCGGCGGGCACGGGCCACGAGGTCGTCGAGGTTCATGATGGGTCCATCGTGCCTGATCGGCCGGGGTGGCCGCCGGGCGGCCGACGGGACCGTACGGGCGGAACCCGGGGCGCCCGGTGTGCGGTTGGGGCATCGGTGGTGCGCCCCCCGGACCGCCCCGTTGCTGACGAGCCGTCGCCCCGTCAGCAACGGGGCGAGCCCCCGTCCGTCAGCAACGCTCCCGCGTCCTCGCCCCGCTCAGCGTTCCGCGCCCAGGCGCCACAGGGACGTGACCTCCGCGGCGCGGGCCACGTGGAGCGGGTCGGAGGTGTCGCGGGCGCGCGGGTGGCGGGGGGCGACGTCGAGCCGGTCGAGGACGGTGAGGCCGCCCTCGGCGAACGCGTCGAGCAGCGCGGCGCGCGGCCGCAGTCCGAGGTGTTCGGCCAGGTCGGAGAGGATCAACCAGCCCTCGCCGTCCGGGGGCAGATGGTCGGCCAGACCGGCCAGGAAGCCGTGCAGCATCCGGTTGCCGGGGTCGTAGACCGCGCGCTCCACGGGGGAGGTGGGCTTGGCCGGCACCCACGGGGGGTTGCAGACGACGAGCGGGGCGCGGCCGGCAGGGAAGAGGTCCGCCTCGACGATCTCCACCCGGTCCGCGACGCCCAGCCGTTCGGTGTTCTCCCGGGCGCAGGCCAGGGCGCGCGGATCCTGGTCGGTGGCCACCACCCGTCGGACGCCGCGGCGGGCCAGCACCGACGCCAGGACGCCGGTGCCGGTGCCGATGTCGAACGCCAGCTCCCGGCCGGGCAGCGGGGCCTCGGCGACCAGGTCGACGTACTCGCCGCGGGCCGGGGAGAAGACGCCGTAGTGCGGATGGATCCGGTCGCCCCCGAGGGCGGGGATCTCCACGCCCTTGCGGCGCCACTCGTCGGCGCCGATCACGCCGAGCAGTTCCCGTAGGGAGACCAGGGAGGCGGTGTCCCCGGTGGCGCCGGCGGGCAACTCGGCCTCGTCGGGGGCGCCGTAGGCCCGGGCGCACGCCTCGCGGACGTCGGGCGCCCGGTGCAGCGGTACGGCCAGCCGCGCGTCCAAGGGGATCAGCAGCATGCCCAGGATGCGGGCGCGCTGGTTCTGGGCGGCGCGGTGCAGGTGGAACGCCTGGGTGACGTCGGCCGGCGGCGCCTTGCGCGGGCGGCGGTCCACCCGGCGGGCCAGCGCGGTCAACAACTGGCGGGCGTTGTGGAAGTCGCCGCGCCACAGGAGCGCGGTGCCCTCGCAGGCGAGCCGGTAGGCGTCGTCGGCCCGGGTGCGGTCGTCCGCGAGGGCGATCCGGTGGGGCGGCCGGGCGCCGTTCTCGGAACGCCAACGGGCGGTGCGGACCTGGTCGTCCTCGGTCCATTCGACGACCGGGGGGTGGTTCACCACGGTGTGCCTCGCGTCAGTGGTTCGAAACCCGCGCCCTGGTGCCGCCGGGTGCGGCAGCGCGCCCTGGGGAGAGGGGTGGGGTGGTGATGACGTTCGACTCTACTCGGTTCCGGGGGCGGGCCCTTCGGCCCTGCTCCGCCCGTGGGCGCAGGGGCAGGATGGGGATAGCCGGGCAAATGGCGTGCAGTACGGTCAGATCGGTCGTACTCGGGCGAGACGCCCGCGTATACGGGTTCAAGGGTGGAGGCGTGTATGGGCAGCTTGCCGGTCATCGTCGGCGTGGACGGATCCCCGGACAGCGAGCGGGCGTTGCGCTGGGCGGCCGACGCGGCCCGGGCGCGGTCGGCGCCCCTACGGGTGGTGCACGTGTGGCCGTATGCCACCGCCGAGCGGGCCGCGGCCGGTGAACGGGGCGGCGACCCGGTCCTGGCCGACCTCCGGGACCGGCCCTACCTCGCGGACCTCTCGGACGTGGAGTTCCGCGGCCTGAGCGGGCTGGCCGACAACCAACTGCCCGCCCTCGGGGCCGAGGGGCAACTGCTCGTCCTGGGATCGCGGGGCCGCGGCGGCTTCACCAGTCTGCTGCTCGGCTCCAACGGGCTGGCCTGCGCCGCCCGCTCCGCCTCCCCGGTCGTGGTGGTGCCGCGGCCGGACCGCGCCGGCACCCGGCAGGGTCCGGACGGCGAGGCGGTGCCGCCGGCCGTGCGGCGGGTGACCCTCGGCGTGGACGCGTCCTCCGACGAGCCCGCCGCGATCGGCTTCGCGGTCGCCGAGGCCGCGCGGCGGGGCGCCCGCCTCCTGGTCGTCTCCGGCTACACCTGGCCGATGCTGCTGCCGCCCGCCTTCGAGTACGCGGCGGTCTACGAGGCCACACAGGAGGAGTACGAGGACGCGCTCGGCGTCCAGTTGGTGGACGCGCTCGCGCCGCACCGGGCCCGCCATCCCGAGGTCGAGGTGACCGTGCAACTGCGTGCCGAGGACGCCGCCGGGCAGTTGGTGGCGGCGTCCGTGGCGAGCGATCTGGTCGTGGTGGCCCGGCACCGGCGCCGGCTGCCGATCGGCCCGCGGCTGGGGTCGGTGGCGCACGCGGTGCTGCTGCACGCGGTCTGCCCGGTCGCCGTGGTGCCGGAGACCACCGACGAGGACGCGGCCGACGCCCCGGCCGACGACGGGGATTCCGCGGCCTGAGGCGGGCGCGGGGCGGGCGGCCGCCGGTCAGTGCGCGGCGGTCTCCCGCTCCGGGCGGCGGACGACGTAGGCGGCCACCGAGCCGGCGACGAAGAGCGCGAGGACGGAGAGGGCGGTGCTCACCCAGGAGGCGCCGAGCCACTGCCCGCCGAAGTAGCCCAGGCTCACGCTGTACGCCGCCCACAGCAGGCCGGCCAGTGCCGACCAGGGGAGGAACTCGCGCGCCGTCCGGTGGGCGACCCCGGCGCCCAGGCTGACCACGGAGCGCCCGGCGGGCGCGAAACGGGCCAGCACGACGATGGAGCCGCCGCCCCGGGTGAGCGCCGCACCCAGCCGCGCCTGGGCCGCGGACAGCCGCCGGGAGCGGCCGATGGCACGGTCGAAGCGGTCGCCGCCGCGCCAGGCCAGCCGGTAGGCGACCAGGTCGCCGAGGACCGAGGCGGTGGCGGCGCAGAGCACCAACGAGGCCATTTCGGCCAGGTGGTTGGCGCCGGAGGAGGTGACGTCGGCGGCGGTGCCGGAACCGGCGGCGGTGGTGGCCGCGGTGATCACCAGGACCCCGCTGGGCAGGATCGGGACGAAGACGTCGAGGACCACGGAGAGGCCGACGATCACGTACACCCAGGGGGTGCCGCTCAGCGACCCCAGGCTCTCCACCATCGTCTTGCTCCCGGTCCGGTCCCCGCCGCGACGTCGCTCAGGCGCGGCAGGGGCGGCACTACGGCCATACAGCGTACGCCTGGCCGAAACGGACCGGTGGGCCGGGGCGGGAAGCGGCCCGCCCCGGCCCACCGCCGGTGCCAGGAGAGCGTCAGGCGGCGCTCGGCTCCCGCGTGGTGGCCGGTTCCGGCCGCTGCTCCGGGGAGCCGAAGAAGAGCCGGTCCAGCGCCCAGGAGCCGGGGCCGGTGAAGACGATCAGCAGGAAGGCCCAGCAGAACATCGCGGCCGCCTCGCCGCCGTTCTGGATCGGCCACAGCGCGTGCGGCTGGTGCATCGTGAAGTAGGCGTAGGCCATCGAGCCGGAGCTGATGAGGGCCGCCGGGCGGGTGCCCAGGCCCAGCAACACCAGCAGGCCGCCGGCGAATTGGATGACCGCGGCGTACCAGGTGGGCCAGGCGCCGGCGGGGACGGAGTGGCCGTTGCCCGTCGCGCCACCGAGGACGCCGAAGAGCGAGGACGCCCCGTGGCAGGCGAAGAGCAGCCCGACGACGATCCGGTAGAGCGCCAGGACGTGTGGGGTCGTTCGCTGGGTGAAGGAGCTCAAGGGAGCGGACATCTGGGACTCCTGTTGTCGGGGACGAGCGGGTGCGGGGGACGACGCGCCCGCCGGAGTCTTGTAGATTAGGGGAACCTAATTAATGCTTGCAAGTTCAACATTCCGCATCAAAGGCGGAGCTATTGGTCCGAACCAATGCAGTTGT
Source organism: Streptomyces sp. NPDC090442 (assembly GCF_044769405.1). Lineage (NCBI taxonomy): Bacteria > Bacillati > Actinomycetota > Actinomycetes > Kitasatosporales > Streptomycetaceae > Streptomyces > Streptomyces sp. NPDC090442. The sequence goes on along the minus strand of NZ_JBIVXW010000010.1, from coordinate 29,580 downwards.
CGGGGGTGCGCGCGGTGTGGCGCCGCCCGCGCCGCCGAGTCGTGACGCGCGCCCCTTCCCGGCCGCCCGATGCGCCGGCGCGGGCTTCCTGCGGGTCGCGGGGTGCGCGCGAAGAGGCCGTCTCACCAGGGCGTGACCGCTCGCCTACAGTGAGCGCGTGCTGCTGCCGGTCAACCCCACCCTGGGGATCGTCCTCGCCGTCCTCCTCGTCGCCGCCGTGGCCGCCGCCGCGTTGGCCCGCCTCGGCCACGCCCGCGCGATCGCCCTCGCCGGCCTGCGCGCGGCCGCCCAACTCGCCGCCGTCTCCTACCTCATCGGCTGGGTCGTGCACGCCCTGCCGTGGCTGCTGTGCTTCCTGGTGCTGATGTTTGCGGTGGCGGTCCGCACGGCGGGCCGCCGGATCACCGCCAACCGCACCTGGTGGTGGGCCGCGGTGCCGATCGCCGCCGGGGTGCTGCCGGTCGTCTGGGTGCTGCTGCTCACCGGCCTGGTGCCGCCGCGCGGCCTCAGTCTGATCCCGGTCGTCGGCATCCTCATCGGCGGCGCGCTGACCGCCACCGTCCTCGGTGGACGGCGGGCGCTGGACGAACTCCGTTCGCGCCACGGGGAGTTCGAGGCGGGGCTGGCGCTCGGCCTACTGGAGCGGGAGGCGCGCATGGAGGTGGCCCGGCCGGCCGCGTCCGACGCGCTGCTGCCGGGGCTCGACCAGACCCGCACGGTGGGCCTGGTGACCCTCCCCGGGGCGTTCGTCGGCATGCTGTTGGGCGGCGCCTCGCCCGTACAGGCCGGCGCCGTGCAACTCTTCGTCCTGGTCGCGCTGTTGGCCGTGCAGGCGGTGTCCTGCGCGGTGGTCCTGGAGCTGATAGCCCGCGGGCTGCTCCACCGGGCGCCGACGGACGGCTGACCGGGCGCGCACGCCGGGGTGCGCGCCCCTGGGGCGCCTCAGCCTGTGATGCGCACCGCGATGCCGCCGTCCACCAGGGCCTCGATGCGGATCTGGGTCAGGTCGCGGACGTGCGCGGTGGGCGCGAACCGGGCGGCGCGGTCGCCGACCCCGACGACCCGCATGCCGGCGGCCCGGCCGGCCTCGATGCCCGCCTCGGAGTCCTCGAAGACCAGGCAGTCCTCGGGCGCGAACCCCAGCTCGGCGGCGCCCTTGAGGAAGCCCTCCGGGTCCGGCTTGCTGGCGCTCACCGACTCCGCGGTGATCCGCACCTCCGGCATGGGCAGCCCGGCCGCGCCCATCCGGGCGTCGGCCAGCGCGCGGTCGGCGGAGGTGACCAGGGCGTGCGGGAGGCGGGCCAGCGCGGCCATGAAGGCGGGCGCGCCCGGCACCGGCACCACGCCCTCGGTGTCGGCGGTCTCCTGCGCCAGCATCAGGCGGTTGTCCGCCAGGTTCCGCTCCATGGGGCGGTCCGGCAGCAGCGCCGCCATCGTGGCCCAGCCCTGCCGCCCGTGGACGACCTTGAGGACGTCCTCCGCCGGCAGCCCCTGCTCGGCCGCCCAGCGCCGCCAGCAGCGCTCCACCACGGCCTCGGAGTTCACGATCGTCGAGTCCATGTCCAGCAGCAGTGCGCGGGCTATGAGCGTGGTGGTGGCCGTCATCGGCGGGCTCCTGGGCGCGGAGGGCTGGCAGCGGACTGTCAGTCGGCGGAAAAGAGAACAAGTGGCCCCGCCCGCCGGTCAGGGGGTGCGGGCGGAACCACTTTGTTTTTTCACGATACAAAGAGCTCCGGGGCGCCGACAACCGCACACCGCCCCGGAACGGCATGGCATTCGTCACGGCCCGGGGGAGATGTCCGTCCGCGGCGCCCGTCGGCCGCGCCGGACGACTCGTGCCCGACGGCCCGGGGCGCGCCTGACGACGGGCCTTCCGGCTCACGGCCGCACGGTGCGGGCCTCCAGGGACGCGCGGGTCGCCGGCCCGTAGACGCCGTCCGGATCCCCGTGCACCCCGTAGGTCTTCTGGTAACGCGCCACCGCGTCCCGTACGGCGGCGCCGTAACGGCCGTCCGCCGCCCCCGTATAGAGCGCCGTCTGCCGCAGGCGCCCCTGGAGCTCCACCACCTCCGGGCCGCTGGAGCCCTCGCGGAGCACGATCGGCCCGGTGGGCGGCACGCTGGGCGAGGTGGCGCCCGAGGGGGCCGCCACGCTGCCGGACGCCCGTACCGGAGGGGGCGGCGAGGGGATCCGCGTCCGGTAGGGGCGGGGCGTGACGCCGGGCGGCCGGCGGGAGCGCGAGGTGGCGGGGGAGGGGCGGTCGGAGGTCGGCGCGGAGGTGGCGGGGGTCGGGGCGGCCGTGGTGGGCGCGACGGAACCGCGGTCCGGGGGCGCCGCGCGGTCGCGCCCGCCCACCGGGAGCGCGACGGTGCCGAGGACGATCGCCGCGACGGCCACGGCGGCGCCGGCGCCGGCCCACACGGCGGGGCGGGGGCGGCGGGGGCCGCCCCCGGAGGGCGGTGCGGGCGCCGCGTCCTCCGGGGGCGGGCCGGAGGTGGTCGCGCCCTCCGGGGGCGCGCCTGAGGAGAGGAAGGTCCTGGAAGTCGGCCCCGTGGGGCGCGGCGCCCGGTGGACCGCGGCGTCCGGGCCCGGGAGGTCGGCCAACTCCTCCCGCCGGTCCCGCCATCCGACGGGCGGGGCACCGGCGCCGCTCTCCCGGTCACCCCCGCTTTCCCGACCTCCGCCGGCCTCCCCGCTCTCGCTATCCGGCTCGTAGGGGCGCTCCCGTAAGGAGACGTACGGGCGGATGCGCAGCGGATCGAAGTCCTCCGCCCCGATCGCCGCGCACAGACAGGTCGGCCGGCCGTCCCCGCGTACCGGGGCGAAGCAGTGCGGGCAGGTGGCTGCTGCCATCGCGAGGTCCCCTCTCTGGAGGCGTGAACCGGCAGCCGATTATTCAAGCGGTCGCCGCTCCCCGCAGGCGCTCCCCGACATCCGTCCGACGTCTCCCGGTACCGCCCGAACCGTCCCGCCGCCCCTGGGGCGGCCGCCGGACCCCGTGCCTCCCGGGCCGTCGCCCCGCCCCTCGGCGGGCCATTTCGGGCGGAACCGCCCACGATGGAGTCACGAACCGTAACGGCCACGACAGCCGCGGCCGCGACCGCCACCCGCCCGAGGACGGACACCGCTCACGCACGGGACGACCCCCGGCAAGCCCCCCACCCCCGAGGGAGAAGACGCTCATGGCGCAGGACACCGGCGCTGCGGCCGTTCCCGGTGAGGGGGACCGCTCCCGACGGACGGTCCTCGTCGCGATCGGCGCGCTGCTGCTCGGCTTGCTCATCGCGGCGCTCGACCAGACCATCGTCGCCACCGCGCTGCCCACCATCGTCAGCGACCTCGGCGGCCTGGACCACCTCTCCTGGGTGGTCACCGCCTACTTGTTGGCGTCGACGGCCGCCACGCCCCTGTGGGGCAAGTTGGGCGACCAGTACGGCCGCAAGAAGCTGTTCCAGGCCGCCATCGTGATCTTCCTGATCGGCTCGGTGCTCTGCGGCATCGCGCAGAACATGGGGGAGCTGATCGCCTTCCGCGCCCTCCAGGGACTGGGCGGCGGCGGCCTGATCGTGCTGTCCATGGCGATCGTCGGGGACATCGTGCCGCCCCGTGAACGCGGCCGCTACCAGGGGCTGTTCGGCGCCGTCTTCGGCGGCACCAGCGTCCTGGGGCCGCTGCTCGGCGGCCTCTTCGTCGACCACCTGAGCTGGCGCTGGGTCTTCTACATCAACGTCCCCATCGGCGTCGTCGCGCTCGCCGTCATCGCCGCCGTGCTGCACATCCCGGTCCGCCGCACTCCGCACCGCATCGACTACCTGGGCACCGCCCTGATCGCCGCGGTCGCCGCCTGCCTGGTCCTGATGACCTCGCTCGGCGGCGTCAGCTACCCCTGGGGCTCCTGGCAGACCGCGCTGCTCGCCGGGCTCGGCGCGGTGCTGCTCGTGGCCTTCGTGCTCGTCGAGCGCCGGGCCGCGGAACCCGTCATCCCGCTGCGGCTGTTCCGCCTGCGCACCTTCAGCCTCTGCGCGGTCATCGGCTTCGTGATCGGCTTCGCGATGTTCGGTTCGATGACGTACCTGCCGACGTTCCTCCAGGTCGTGCAGCGGGTGTCGCCGACCATGTCCGGTGTGCACATGCTGCCGATGGTGTTCGGCATGCTGCTGTCGTCCACCGCGTCCGGGCAGATCGTCTCCCGTACGGGCCGCTACAAGTTCTTCCCCGTGGCCGGCACCGCCGTGGTCACCCTCGGCCTGTTGCTGTTGCACCGGCTCGACCCGTCCAGCGGCGTCGTCCGGATGAGCGTCTACTTCTTCGTCTTCGGTTTCGGGCTCGGCCTGGTCATGCAGGTGCTGGTGCTGATCGTGCAGAACGCCGTCCCCTACCGGGACCTGGGGGTGGCCACCTCCGGCGCCACCTTCTTCCGTTCCATCGGGGCCTCGTTCGGCGTCTCCCTCTTCGGCACGATCTTCACGGGGAGGCTCGGCCCGCGGATCGCCGACGCCCTGGCCGGGCAGTCGCTCCCGCCCGGGGTGACGCCGGCGACGATCGCCCAGGACCCGCGCACCGTCGGCCAGTTGCCGCCCGCACAGGCCGCCGGGGTCCTCGGCGCGTACTCCAGCTCCATCACCGACGTCTTCCTCTACGCGGTCCCGGTCGTCCTGGTCGCCTTCGTACTGGCCTGGTTCCTCAAGGAGGAGCCGCTGCGCGGCAGCGTCACCGCTCCCGACACCAGCGAGGTGCTCTGTTCCAACCCGGTGCAGCGGTCCTCCCGGGAGGAGGTCGCCCGCGCGCTGTCCAAACTGGGCAGCATGGCGGGCCGCAAGGACATCTACGAGAAGATCACCGCCCGCGCCGGGTTGGACCTCCGGCCGGCCGCCAGTTGGCTGGTGCTGCGTATCCACCGCTACGGGTCGGTGGAGCCGGCGCTGCTCGCCGAGCGCACCCGGGTGCCGCTCGGGGTGGTCACCGAGGGCGTCCGCCAGATCGAGGAGCGCGGGCTGGCCGAGCGCGAGGGGCTGATGCTGCTGCTCACCGACGACGGCCGGGAGGTCGCGGAGCGGCTCTCCCAGGCCCGTCAGGAGTCGCTGGCGGAGCTGCTGGGCGACTGGTGGACCAAGGACCGGCCCACCGACCTCACCGAACTCGTCCAGGAGCTCACGGCGGAGCTGTGCGGCTCGGACGAGGAGGAGCCGTACGACGGCGACGCCCGCCAGCCGGTGCCGCGGAACCCGGGCCGCGCGCGGTCGCCGCGGCCGCCGGACCTCACCAAGTAGGCTGCGGCGCCGTCCCGTTGGGCGGCTCGCCGGCCGCCGTGGCCGTCAGCCGCTTCTCGAAGTAGACCTCGGCGTAAGGGTCGTCGAAGTGGTACGGGGCGATCTCCGCGTAGCCGTGCCGGCGGTAGAGGGCGACGGCCTCGGTCAGGTCCAGCCGGGTGTCCAGTCGGATGCGCTCGGCGCCCAGCCGCGCCGCGGTCGCCTCCACGGCGCGCATCAGCGCGCCCGCCGCGCCCCGCCCGCGGCTGCCGGGCCGCACGAACACCTGCTTCAGCTCGGCCGTCCCGGCGTCCAGCAGCCGCACCCCGGCGCACCCGGCGGGCGCCCCGTCGCGCCGCGCCACCAGCAACTCCCCGCGCGGCGGCGCCAGATCGCCGAGCGGATAGCCCGCGACGCCCTCGTCGATCTCCTGGGGCGTCGAGCGGCGCCCCTCGTGGAGCAGATAGTAGCGGTCGGCCACGTCGGTGTAGTACTCCCGCAGCAGCTCGCGCGCCACCGGCGAACCGGCCGGCTCGGCGACGATCGTCCAGGGGCGGGCGGCGGAGTCGCGCATGCGTCATTCTCCCGGCGCCGGGGCGGCGATCCGCAAGTGCATTTCCCGGTGGGCCGGGCCGTAGCGGGCGCCGGTGCGGCCGCCCAACGTCGCGGCCGGCCACCGGTGTTGCTTCCGGGGGCCGGCCGCGGCATACGGGAGGAGAGCTCAGGCGCTCTTGGGCGCCGCCTGCTGCACGACCTCGAAGGACCACAGCGTCGAGCCGCTCGCGGCCGGCTTGGGGCGCTCGCCGCCCTCGCCGCCGTGCTGGTGGGCGGCCTTCATCGGGCCCTCCATCCACGCCTGGAACGACTCCTCGTCGCGCCACCGGGTGTAGACGAGGTACTGGTCGGTGCCCTCGACGGGGCGCAGCAGCTCGAACCACTCGAAGCCGTCCGCGGAGTCCACCGTCCCGGCACGGGAGGCGAAGCGCTTCTCCAGGACCTCCCGCTGCTCGGCGGGGACGGTCAGCACATTGATCTTGACGATGCTGGGCACGTGACACCTTTCACAAACCGGCGCCTCACCGGCGCCGTAATCGACCGGGTGCGTGCAGTCTCCTACATCGGCCGGTCAAGGCGTCGTGAGGGCGGCGCCCGGGTCGGCCGGGGGAGGGCCGGAGGGAACGCGGAACGGCCGGGCGCCGAGACCTTCGAGAAGGTCCCGGCGCCCGGCCGTCGTCGAGGTGTGGGGCGGGTCAGCGGGCCGCGGCGGTGCCGGTCAGCCGGCGGGCCTCGGCCTCGGTCTCCACCGCCGGCGGGGAACCGGGCAGCGGCTTGCCGGCGCTCTCGGACATCAGCAGGACCGCGATGCCGCCGATCACGGCGGCCGCCATCATGTAGTAGGCGGGCATCATCTTGTTGCCGGTCGCGCCGATGAGGGCGGTGACCACCAGCGGCGTGGTGCCGCCGAAGATCGAGACCGAGAGGTTGAAGCCGATCGACAGCGAGCCGTAGCGCACCTTGGTCGGGAAGAGCGCGGGCAGCGCCGAGGGCATCGAGGCGGTGAAGCACACCAGCAGCAGCCCGAGCGCGCCGAGGCCGAGCGCGATGGCGGCCAGCGAGCCCTGCCGGATCAGCAGCAGCGCCGGCACCGACAGCACCAGGAAGCCCACGCAGCCGGCGCCGATCACCGGGCGGCGACCGAACCGGTCGGAGAGCTTGCCCACGAACGGCTGGACGCACATCATCGCGACCATGACGCCCAGGATCACCAACAGGCCGTGCGTCTCGTCGTACTTCAGCTCCGAGGTGAGGTAACTCGGCATGTACGACAGCAGCATGTAGTCGGTGACGTTGAAGACCAGGACCAGGCCGACGCAGAGCAGCATCGCGCGCCACTGACCGAAGATCATCTCGCGGATGCCGATCTTCTTCTCGGCCTGGCGGCGCTCCTTCTCCTTGGCGTGCGCCTCCTTCTCCAACTGGGCGAAGGCCGGGGTCTCTTCGAGCCGCATCCGCAGGTACAGGCCGATGAGGCCCATCGGGCCGGCGATCAGGAACGGGATCCGCCAACCCCAGGAGTGCAGGTCGTCGGTGGACAGCAGCGCGGTCATCAGCGTGACCAGGCCGGCGCCGCCGACGTAGCCGGCGAGGGTGCCGAACTCCAGCCAGCTACCGAGGAATCCGCGCTTCTTGTCGGGCGCGTACTCGGCGATGAAGGTGGAGGCGCCGCCGTACTCGCCGCCGGTGGAGAAGCCCTGCACCAGGCGGGCGACGAGCAGCAGGATCGGCGCGCCGACGCCGATCGCGTCGTACGAGGGGATCAGGCCGATGGCGAAGGTCCCGACGGCCATCATGATCATGGTGATGGCGAGGACCTTCTGGCGGCCGATGCGGTCGCCGAGCGGGCCGAAGAACATCCCGCCGATCGGGCGCACCAGGAAGGCCGCGGCGAAGGCGCCGAAGGTCGACAGCAACTGCGTGGTCGAGTTCCCGGACGCGAAGAAGACGTGGCCCAGGGTGACCGCGAGGTAGCTGTAGACGCCGAAGTCGAACCACTCCATCGCATTGCCGAGGGCTGCCGCCGACACCGCGCGCTTCACCATCGCGGGGTCGACGACGGTGACCTCGCCCGGTATCTGCTGGGGTGCCTCCTGCTGCGGCGGGGAGGCGGCGTCGGTCTTCTTGCCGACGCCGGTAGGGGACCCGGGTGCGAGGGGGGACTGCGTCGGCACGTGTTTGCTCGCCTGCGCTCTCTGGGACGACTACAAGGACTGCCCCGCCATGGCCTGACGGCGCAAAGGACGACCATACGGGCAGACCGGGTCATCACGGACAGTGCGCGATCGAATGCGCAGCCACTCGCCTACCCGCTCCTCGCTGGGTAAACATGCATCCGCTCACTATTTTTGCGGGGGTCGGTTTGTGATCCATCTCGCGGGGATTGGCCGCAACCGGGGCGGCATCGTGGTGTGGGTCACAGGGAATTGGGAGGTCCGTTGCGCGTTCGGGCGTTCGCATACGGAAACGGCGCGGCGGTGTAGGAGTCACCGCCGCGCCGAGGGATCGTCGCGTTCCTCCAGGATCGGCGAGCGGGCAGCACCGCGCCAGTCGGGCGGACGCGATGGTGCCCGCCCTACGGGAGCCACGCCCCGCTACGGCATCCACGCCTCGTAGGACATCACCTCTCCCGCGGTGATCCGGAAGTCGGGCAGGTTCTCGGTGAAGGTGATCTCCGTGCCGAGGAGTTGGCCGGTGCGCGGATCGAAGATCACCATCTGGCGGGTGGCGTCCGCGGCGTCGGTGGCGCCGTCCATGCCGTCGTGCACGAACGCCAGCCCGCGCCGGCCCAGGCGGTCGGTGACCGCGCCGGCCGGCCGCAGGCCCCCGGTGTCCGCCAACACCCGCACGATCGCGGCGGTCTCCCGCGGCCCCGGCGTCCACTCCTGACGGAACGCGGACAGCGCCATCAGCAGCCGCGGCACGGCCGCCGCGCTCTCGTCGTCGGCGCCGTCCGCGCCGTAGAGCGAAGTCAGCAGCGCGCGCAGCGCCTTGGGGTCGGTGGGCGGCCTCGTCCGGGCGGCCAGGCCGCCGTGGTCCGCGCCGGAACCGGGCGGATAGGTCGCGCGGTGCAACACCTTCCCGTCGCTGACGGTCCGCCAGCGGCCGCCGGCGTCGTCGTGGATGACCGGCCGGCCCGGGTGCAGCGGGTCGGTGGCGACGACCAGTTCGGAGCCGCTGCCGTCGGCGTTCCACCGGGTGATCCGCTCCTCCGGCACGGTCACCGGGGGCGTCGTGTCCGGGCCGGTCCCCATGGACAGGCTCCAGCTCTGCAGATGACTGCCGCGCCGCGGCCCGTCCCCGGGGTCGGCGGCCTCGGCCCGCTCCTCGGCGAGGCGGGCCAGCGCGTCCAACGAGGGGGCCGCGCCGCCCGCGCGCGGGACCAGCGCCGCCGGCGCCGCGACGGCCCGGCCGCTGCCGGCGTCGGTGAGCAGGAAGGCGAGCGCCGCGACCAGCGCCAGCACCGCCGCCTCGGCGCGCCACACCAGGCGCCGCCGGGCCCGCCGGGTGCGGGCGCCGTGCAGCAGCCGGTTCAGCGCGCGCTCCGCGGTGGCGTCCAACGGGCGGTCCCGCCACCGCCCTTCGCCGGCCGGCACCGGGTTCGCCGCGCGCAGCAGCTCAAGTTCCTCACTCATGGCCGTCGCCTCCTCCTCGTACGGACACCGCGGTCCGGGTGCGGTCGATCTCCGTGCGAAGGCGGCGCCGGGCCCGGTGCAGCCGCATGGCCGCCGCGCTCCGGCCGCAGCCGAGGGCCACCGCCAGCTCCTCGACGCCCAGTTCCTCCCAGGCCGTCAGCCGCAACACCTCCTGGTCGGCGGCCGAGAGCCGGTCCAGCGCCTCGTGCACCCAGGAGCCGGGCCGCTCGGCGTCCGGGCTCGCCACCGTCTGCCGGCCGTGCGCCGCCTCGTGGTTGCCCAGCCGGCGCAGCAGCCGCCGGTAACGGCCCATCCCACGCACCGTATTGGCCAGGCAGTTCCTGGCCACCCCGTACAGCCAGGGCAGCGGCGGATCGGGAAGCTCGGCCCGCCGCCGCCACGCTATGGAGAAGACGTCCGCCACCACCTCCTCGACCTCGTGTGCCGGGGCGTCCAACCGCCGCGCCACGAAGCGGCTGACCGCCCAGTAGTGCGCGCGATAGGCCTCGGCGAAGGCGTCGTCCGTGCTCATGAAACCCCTGTGTCCGGCAACGCCCCGATCTTCACACCCCACCCACGTGACCCATCCCACCCGCCCCACCGGCCGGTTCGGGCCCGCCGGCAGTGACGATCCACAGGCCGCCGGACACCAACGGAGCATGAAGCTCCCCGCAATGTCGTCCCCGGCGACCGGGCCCGCGGCGCGGCGGCCCGCCGCCGCCCGGCCCGCCGCGCCGCGGAACCCGGTGAAGTGGTTGACGACCACCGACCACAAGACCATCGGCACGCTCTACCTGGTCACCGCCTTCGCCTTCTTCTGCGTCGGCGGCCTGCTGGCCCTGCTGATGCGCGCCGAACTGGCCCGGCCCGGACACCAGTTGATGTCCAACGAGCAGTTCAACCAGGCGTTCACGATGCACGGCACGATCATGCTGCTGATGTTCGCGACGCCGCTGTTCGCCGGCTTCGCCAACTGGATCATGCCGCTGCAGATCGGCGCGCCCGACGTCGCCTTCCCCCGGCTGAACATGCTCGCCTACTGGTTCTACCTCTTCGGCTCGCTGATCGCGGTCGCCGGCTTCCTCACGCCCCAAGGGGCCGCGGACTTCGGCTGGTTCGGGTACGTGCCGCTCTCCGACGCCGTCCACTCCCCGGGGGCCGGCGCCGACATGTGGATCATGGGGTTGGCGTTCTCCGGCTTCGGCGCGATCCTCGGCTCGGTCAACTTCATCACCACCATCGTCTGCATGCGCGCCCCCGGCATGACGATGTTCCGGATGCCGATCTTCACCTGGAACGTGCTGCTGACCGGTGTGCTGGTCCTGCTCGCCTTCCCGGTGCTGGCCGCCGCGCTGTTCGCCCTGGAGGCGGACCGTAAATTCGGTGCCCACGTCTTCGACGCGGCCTATGGCGGCGCACTGCTCTGGCAGCACCTCTTCTGGTTCTTCGGCCATCCGGAGGTGTACATCATCGCCCTGCCGTTCTTCGGCATCGTTTCCGAGGTCATTCCGGTCTTCTCCCGGAAGCCGATGTTCGGTTACGTCGGCCTGATCGCCGCGACGATTTCCATCGCCGGCCTTTCGGTGACGGTGTGGGCGCACCACATGTATGTCACCGGTGGGGTGCTCCTGCCGTTCTTCTCCTTCATGACGTTCCTCATCGCCGTGCCGACCGGGGTGAAGTTCTTCAACTGGATCGGCACGATGTGGAAGGGCTCGCTCTCCTTCGAGACGCCGATGCTCTGGGCCATCGGCTTCCTGATCACCTTCGTCTTCGGCGGGTTGACCGGCGTGATCCTGGCGTCGCCGCCGATGGACTTCCACATCTCCGACTCGTACTTCGTGGTGGCCCACTTCCACTACGTGGTCTTCGGCACCGTCGTCTTCGCGATGTTCGCCGGATTCCACTTCTGGTGGCCGAAGTTCACCGGCAAGATGCTCGACGAGCGCCTCGGGAAAATCACCTTCTGGACGCTGTTCATCGGCTTCCACGGCACGTTCCTGGTCCAGCACTGGCTGGGCGCCGAGGGCATGATGCGCCGCATTCCCGACTATCTCGCCGCCGACGGATTCACCACCCTGAACACCGTCTCGTCCATCTTCTCGTTCCTGCTCGGCCTGTCGATCCTGCCGTTCCTCTACAACATCTGGAAGACCGCCAAATACGGCGAGAAGATCGAGGTGGACGACCCCTGGGGGTACGGCCGTTCGCTGGAGTGGGCCACCTCCTGCCCGCCCCCGCGGCACAACTTCCGCAGCCTGCCGCGCATCCGTACCGAATCCCCGGCGTTCGACCTGCACCACCCGGACATCGCGGCCGCGATCGAGGCATGAGGGGTCCCATGAACGACGAGAGTGGCGCGGGCGGGGACGTCCGGATGGCCGAGGCGATCAACGAGATCGAGGGCTTCCTGCTGTGGGAGGCGGAGCGGGAACGGGCCCGCACGCGGGCGGCGGAGTTCTGCGCCCGGCTGCCCTGGCTCACCACCGCCCAACGGGAGGACGTCGCCGCCCACTACTGCCGCGAGCAGCACGAGACCTCCCGCTCCTACCTGGAACGCGTCGCGGCCCGCAGCGCCACACTGCGGGCCGAATACGAGGCCGCCTACCGCACGTTGCGCCGCCGGATGGTGGTCGCGCTGCTCAGCATCGGCGTGCTGGAGGTGCTCGCCCTGGCGGTGTTCAGCCTCACCGGTAGCGCACCCGGAGTTCCTTGACCCCGTTGAGCCAGGCGGAGCGCAGCCGTCGCGGGTCGCCGGCCAGGGAGATCCCGGGCACGGCGTCCGCGAGGGCGTTGAAGATCAGGTCGATCTCCAGGACGGCGAGGGACTTGCCGAGGCAGAAGTGCGGTCCGCCGCCGCCGAAGCCCAGGTGCGGGTTGGGGTCGCGGGTGATGTCGAAGACCTCGGGGTGGTCGAAGACGTCCGGGTCGTGGTTGGCGGAGGAGTAGAAGATCCCCACCCGCTGGCCCTTCTTGATGTGCGCGCCGCCCAGTTCGGTGTCCTGGGTGGCGGTGCGCTGGAAGGAGACCACCGGGGTCGCCCAGCGCACGATCTCCTCGGCGGCGGTCGCCGGGCGCTCGCGCTTGTAGAGCTCCCACTGTTCGGGGTGGGTGAGGAAGGCGTGCATGCCGTGGGTGATGGCGTTGCGGGTGGTCTCGTTGCCGGCCACCGCCAGCAGCAGCACGAAGAACCCGAACTCGTCGGAGCCGAGGTTGCCCTCGTGCTCGGCGGCCACCAGCCGGCTGACGATGTCCTTGGCCGGACACTCCTTGCGGGCCGCGGCGAGGTTCATCGCGTACCCGATCAGCTCCATCGCCGCGTTGGCGCCGACCTCCTCGGTGATGGCCAACTCCGGGTCGTCGTAGCCGATCATCTTGTTCGACCAGTCGAAGATCCGGGCCCGGTCCTCCTGCGGGATGCCGATGAGCTCGGCGATCGCCTGGAGGGGGAGTTCGCAGGCGACGTCGGTGACGAAGTTGCCGGTCTCCTTGTGCCGGGCCTCCCCGACGATGTGCTCGGCCCGCCGGCGGAGGGCGTCTGCAAGGGCGCGGACGGCCCGCGGGGTGAAGCCGCGCTGCACGATCTGCCGGACCCGGGTGTGCTCGGGCGGGTCCATGTTCAGCATGATCAGCTTCTGGACCTCGATCTGGTCGCGGGAGATGCCCTGGTTGAAGCGGATGATCGAGGTGTTGAGACGGGCCGAGAAGACCTCCGGCGCGGTGGAGACCTCCTTGACGTCCTGGTGGCGGGTGACGACCCAGTAGCCGTCGTCGTCGAAGCCGGCGACGCCGTGCGGTTGGGCGTTCCACCACACCGGCGCGGTCCGGCGCAGCCGTGCGAACTCCGGGAGCGGGACCCGGGACTGGTAGACGTCGGGGTCCGTGAAGTCGAACCCATCGGGCAGCGCGGGGCAGTGCATCGGCGACTCCTGGTCCAACGACGGCTTGGCGCCCTGACGGCACCGTCACCGACAGGTCTCTGACGATCCATCAGATGCGGTTCGCGGTGAAGGTAATGACGTGTTCCACAAGTGGCAAGGGTCACGGCAACGCCTCTTGCGCACAAGGGCGCTGCAGCCCTCTTGCGCCGCACCGGGCGGCTCACGAGACTGTTCGCAGAACTAGAACGCGTACTAGTTCTTCCCTCCGTGGCCGCCCCGACGGCCGCGGACGCGAGGAGAGGACGAGTTGAGTCATGGCCGCCGAACCCGTCATCGTCGAAGCCGTACGCACCCCCATCGGCAAGCGCCAGGGCGCGCTCGCCAACCTCCACCCCGCCTACCTCCTGGGCGAGACGTACCGCGAACTCCTCGCCCGCACCGGCCTCCAGCCCGACTGCGTCGAGCAGATCGTCGGCGGCACCGTCACCCACGCCGGCGAACAGTCCATGAACCCCGCCCGCAACGCCTGGCTCACCATGGGCCTGCCCTACGAGACCGCGGCCACCACCGTCGACTGCCAGTGCGGCTCCTCCCAGCAGGCCAACCACATGGTCGCCAACATGATCGCCGGCGGCGTCATCGACATCGGCATCGGCTGCGGCGTCGAGGCGATGTCCCGCGTCCCCCTCGGCAGCGGCTCCAAGCACGGCCCCGGCAAACCCTGGCCCGAGGAGTGGAACGTCGACCTGCCCAACCAGTTCGAGGCCGCCGAACGCATCGCCCGCCACCGCGGCCTCACCCGCGAGAACGTCGACGCCCTCGGCCTGCTCTCCCAGGAACGCGCCGCCACCGCCTGGGCCGAGGAACGCTTCAAGCGCGAGACCTTCGCCGTCCAGGTCCCCACCACCGAGGACGAACAGGCCGCCGGGCACGGCATGTGGCGCCTCGTCGACCGCGACGAGGGACTCCGCGACACCAGCATGGCGGCCCTCGCCGGCCTCAAGCCCGTCATGCCCACCGCCGTCCACACCGCCGGCAACTCCTCCCAGATCTCCGACGGCGCCGCCGCGCTGCTGTGGGCCTCCAAGAAGATGGCCCGCGCCCTCCGCCTCACCCCGCGCGCCCGCATCGTCGCCCAGGCCCTCGTCGGCGCCGACCCCCACTACCACCTCGACGGGCCGATCGACGCCACCCGCGCCGTCCTCGGCAAGGCCGGCATGTCCCTGAAGGACATCGACCTCGTCGAGATCAACGAGGCGTTCGCCTCCGTCGTCCTCTCCTGGGCCCAGGTCTTCGACCAGGACCTCACCAAGGTCAACGTCAACGGCGGCGCCATCGCCCTCGGCCACCCCGTCGGCGCCACCGGCGCCCGCCTGCTCACCACCGCCCTGCACGAACTGGAGCGCCGCGACAAGGAGTTCGCCCTGATCACCATGTGCGCCGGCGGCGCACTGGCCACCGCGACGATCATCCAGCGCCTGTAGCGCGCCCGTCCTGCGCCGGCCGCTCCACCGGGCCCGACGCCGCCGGTTCCCCCGACTCCGCCGACGACCCGCCCGACGCGTCCGACGGCCCCGCGAACGCCACCGGCGCCTCGAACGCCGCCCGGCGGGTGGCCCGGCGCAACGCCCGGAGCACCGTCCCCCCGAGCGTCAGCGTGCACACCACCGTCACCACCGCCCGCGGCAGGTCCCACCCCAACGACGTCGCCAGGCAATACGCCAGGAACCGCGGCAGGTTGGCCGACAGCGGATCACCCGGCACGAACGAGACCCCCGACGCCAACCCGCCGATGTACGGCCACCCCTGGAGGTTCATCACCGTCCCGTAGGCCACCGACGCCACCGCCCCGTACCCCGCCAACATCACCAACTCCCGCCGCCCGTGCCACCGCCCGGAACCCGGCAGCAACCCCGCCCCCATCGCCACCCACCCCATCGACAACATCTGGAACGGCATCCACGGGCCCACCCCACCCGTCAACAACGCCGAGGCGAACATCGCCACCGACCCCAGCACAAAACCGAACCCCGGCCCCAACACCCGCCCCGACAGCACCATGAGGAAGAACATCGGCTCGATCCCCGCCGTGCCCGCACCCAACGGCCGCAACGCCGCCCCCGCCGCCGCCAACACCCCCAACATCGCGATCGCCTTCGCATCCAGCCCCGGCGTGCCCCCGGCCGCCCCCGAAGAACCGTCCGCGATCGTCGCCACCACCACCGCCAACAACAACGGCAACAACGCGGCGAACAACCACGGCGCATCCTGCGAATGCGCCAACCCCGACCCGGAACCGGCCAACAACGGCCACCCGAAGGCCACCACCCCGATCGCCGACACCAGACACAGCGCCACCACCGACCGCGGCCCGAGCCGAACCGCCCGCACCCGCCCCACCGGCGCCCTCACGCCGACGCCCCCGCCAACGCACGCGCCACCTGCGACACCGTCAACCACGGCAACGGCGACAACACCTTCGCCACCTGCGGCGCGAACGCCGGCGACGAGACCACCACGTCCTCCGTGGGACCGTCCGCGACCACCTCGCCCTCCGCCAGGATCACCACACGGTGCGCCAACTCCGCCGCCAACTCCACGTCGTGCGTCGCCAACACACACGCCTGCCCCTCGGCGGCCAACCCCCGCAGCACCTCCACCAACCGGGCCTTGGCCGCGTAGTCCAGCCCCCGGGTCGGCTCGTCCAACAACAGCAGCGGCGGCCGCGCGGCCAGCACCACCGCCAGCGCCAACGCCAACCGCTGCCCCTCCGACAGATCCCGCGGATGCGCCGACGCCCGCACCCCCGGCAACAGGTGGGCCACCAACTCCGCACACCGCCCCTCGGGCGCCCCGGCATCCCGGTCCGCGGCCGCACACTCCGCCGCCACCGTGTCCGCCGACAACAGGTCCCGCGGCTCCTGCGGCACCAGCCCCACCCGACGCACCAGATCCCGCGGCCGCGTACGGTGCGGCACCGCACCGCCCACCCGCACCGACCCCGACGCCGGCTGGTGCATCCCCACCAGCGTCCGCAACAACGTCGACTTGCCCGCCCCGTTGCGCCCCATCAACGCGACCGTCTCACCCGGCCGCACCGACAGCCCGACCCCCTCCAACACCGGCACCCGCCCCCGACGGACAGCCAACCCCTCGACCACCGCGACCGGCTCCGCGCCCGCCGCCGGCCGCCCCACCGCACCCGCCGACGGCGCCGCCGCCCCCGACAGCCGCTCCCGCAGCCCGGCCGCCTTCCGCCGCGCGTCCCGCACCGACAGCGGCAACGGCGACCAGCCCGCCAACCGCCCCAACTCGACCACCGGCGGCCGCACCGGCGACGCCGCCAACACCCCGGCCGGATCGCCCATCACCGGAGCCGCACCCGGCCCCGGCAGCAGGATCACCTGGTCCGCGTACTGCACCACCCGCTCCAACCGGTGCTCCGCCATCAGCACCGTCGTCCCCAGATCGTGGACCAGCCGCTGCAACACGGCCAGCACCTCCTCCGCGGCCCCCGGGTCCAACGCCGACGTCGGCTCGTCCAACACCAGCACCTTGGGATGCGCCGTCAGCACCGAACCGATCGCCACCCGCTGCATCTGCCCGCCCGACAGCGTGCCGATCGCCCGGTCCCGCAACTCCGCCAGACCCAGCAGGTCCAGCGTCTCCTCGACCCGGCGCCGCATCACCTCCGGCGCCAACCCCAACGACTCCATGCCGTACGCCAGCTCGTCCTCGACGGTGTCGGTCACGAAGTGCGCCAACGGGTCCTGGCCCACCGTCCCCACCACATCGGCCAACTCCCGCGGCGGATGGGTACGGGTGTCCCGCCCGTCCACCGTCACCCGGCCGTGCAACGTACCGCCGGTGAAGTGCGGCACCAGCCCGCACACGGCGTTCAACAGGGTCGACTTGCCGACCCCCGACGGCCCGACGAGGAGGCACAACTCCCCCTCCGGCACGGTCAGATCCACCCCCTGGACGGCCGGCTCGGCGGCCTCCCCATAGGTGACCGAGACCTGCTCGAAGCGGATCACTGCACGGCTCCTTCAACAACTTCCGGCAACTTCGGACTTCCGGCGACTTCAGCCACGGCATCCACGGCATCCACGGCATCCACGGCATCCACGGAATCAACGGATCGGATCGGGGTCGGCCTCGCGGCGAGAGGCCGGGCGGACGTCCGACGCGCCCCCACCGGCGCGCGCCCCGGACACCAGCGGCGCCGGCGCCGCCACCGCGGGTACCAACCCCACCAACAACGACAACGCCGGCCACAGCGGCAACGCCGGCGCCGTCAACGGCACCGCCGGCGGATGCAGCGCCCCCGGCGCATAGCCGTTCGCCGCGATCATCAACGCCGCCACCGCCACCCCCGACCCCGACACCAACCAGGCCCGCACACCCCACCGTTCGGGCCGGTACCGGGTCCGCACCGACCGGCGGCCGCCCAACCACAACCCCGCCAACGCCGCCGCCAGGCCGGCCGCCAACAACGGCAACCCGTAGCCGCCCCCGGCATCCCCCAACAACCCGTACGCCCCCGCACACACCCCGAGCAGCCCGCCCAGCGTCAACACCGCCGTCAGTCGCCGCACCGCCCGCGGCACCTGCGCGCTCCGGCCGTAACCCCGCGCGTCCATGGCCGCGGCCAACGCCACCGACCGCTCCAACGCGCCCTCCAACACCGGCACCCCCACCTGCAACAACGCCTTCGCCCCACGGTCCGGCCGCCCCCGCAACCGCCGCGCGGCGCGCAGCCGTTGCACGTCCGCCACCAGATTCGGCGCGAACGTCATCGCGACCACCACCGCCACCCCCGCCTCATACAGCGCACCGGGCAACGACTTGAGCAACCGCGCCGGGTTCGCCAACGCATTGGCCGCCCCCACACAGATCAACAACGCGGCCAGCTTCAACCCGTCGTACAGCGCGAAGACCATCCCCTCCGCGGTCACCCGGCCACCGACCCGCACCCCCTTCGCCCAATCCGGGAGCGGGAGTTCGGGCAACGTCACCAGGGTGTGGGTACCCGGGATCGGCGAACCCAGCACGAACGCGAACACCAACCGGATGCCCAACACCACCAGCGCCAGCTTCACGAACGCCCCGTACGAACGCGCCCACGGCGCATCCGTCCGCCGCACCGCCACCACATAACCGGCCACCCCCACCAGCAGCCCCAGCAGCAACGGATTGGTGGTCCGCGACGCGGCCGTCGCCAACCCCAGCGCCCACACCCACCAGGCGCCGGCGTGCAGGGCGGTACTGCGGGTGGCCCGCGGGGCGCTCATCCGCGCCGCCGGCGCGCCTGCCACACACCGGCCGCGCCCAACACCACCACGGCACCGATCCCGCCGACCAGCCCCGCCGACGGACCCCCGTCGTCGTCCTTGCCGTCCTCGCCGCCGGCACCGGGCTTCGCCGTCGAACCCGTCCCACCGTCGCCGGCCACCTGCTCCGCACACCCCGACCGCGGATACCCCGCGATCGCGCACAGCAGCGCACTGGCGTCGTACCGCAACGGCTTGGCCACCGCGGCCAGCGCCTCACCGGCCGGGGCGTCCGCCGGCACCTGCGCACAGCCCGACCGCTGCGCCGGCGGACGCTCGCCCGACGGCGCATCCGCCGCCGTGCCGAAGTCGACCACCACACCGACCCGCTTGGACCCGGCGCGGGCCGGCGTCCGGTCGCACAGCGCGGCGAAGTCCGGGGCGGTGCGCGGAGTGGCCGCCTTCGCGGAGTCCGCGCTCACGGCGAAACGGAACCCCACGACGGCCCCGTCGGCCGGCCGCGCGGTCCCGGGCCCCTCCGTGGCATACACCCACGAAGCGCCCTTACCGTCCCAGAACGACCAGTACCGGTACTGCTGCCCCTGCGCCTGCGCGGGCCCGGCGCCCAGACCGGCCACCGCCCCCGCCAGCAACAGCGCCCCGGCGGTCCGCCGCGCCCGCATCACAGCCCGGTCTTGGACTTGTTGCGGCCGCTGATCAGGAAGCCGACGCCGGCACCGACGGCCAGCCCGACGCCGATCACCCACCACACCCCGATGCCGCCGCGGTCGCCCTTGGCGTCCTTCGCGTCCTTGTCCGCGGCCGGCGACGCGGCACCGCTGCCGGCCGGCTCGGGCCCGGTGGCGTTCAGCGCGGACACCAGGTCGGTGCCGCCGAACGACCGCGGGTCGGCGCCGGCGGCGTGCGCCGCGAAGATCAACTGGGCATAGGCGGCCGGACCGCCCTGCTTCGCCCAGCCCGCCGCGTTCTTCTCCAGCCACCCGAGCGGCTTCTGCGCGGCCGCGCCGTGCGCACCGGCCGCCAACGCCACCACCGCATCGGCGGTGTTGCCCACATCGGGCTGCTGCTCGGCACCCGGCATCGCCGACTTCAGATGCTGCCCCCCGGCGTCCAACTGCCCGACCAGCCACCCGGCGCCCCCGTCCGCGACCGCGCCGCGGGCCTGTGCGTCGCTCCCCGACGGACCGTCCTTCGCACAGTCCAACGACTTCACCGGCCGGTCCGCGTCCTTCGCCGCCGGCGCCACCACGAAGCCCCTGCCCAGCGCCCCGGTGACCGCGGCCGCCGTCGCATCGGCGTTCGGCGCCGCGTTCTTCAACTGGAAGGTGAACGCCCCGCGCTCCCCGTCCTTCGCCGCACACCCCAGCCGGAACCCCAGCAACGCGTCGTACGGCGACTTGCCGCCCTTCGCCGTCACCGACTCCGGCTTCTCACCCGCCGTGGCGAGCGCCCCGATCACCACGGCCGTCGAGTTGGCGTCGCTCACCTCGCCACCCTGCCCACCGGGCATCGAGCTCCAGCCGCCGTCCTCGTGCTGCACGGACTTCAGCCACCGCACGGCCTTCTGCACCGCGTCCCCGTGCCCACCGAGCGCCGTCAGCGCCTGCACTGCGGCCGCCGTCTGGTTGGTGTCCCGCATCGTGCCGGCGTCGCACCCCTTGCCGGGGTCGGCCCGGAACGCGGCGAACGCCCCGTCCGCACACTGCTGCCCCGCCAGCCAGTCCACCCCGGACCCCGCCGGCCGCACCCCCACCGTGTGCTGCGCCAGCAACGCCAGCGACTGCCGCCACACCCCGTCGTACTGCGGGTCCTTGCTCCCGTACAGCCCCTTCGGCAACTGCTGCTTCGGCTTCTGCCCGTCCGTCGACTCGTCGGCGAACGCGGCCGGGGCCGCGGCACCGGCCAGCACGGCGGCGGCCGCCACGGCGGCCAACGCCGTAGCGGCGCGGCGCGCCCGGGGGGCGGCGGGATGCGACTGCGGCGCGGGGGCCTGGGGAGCCATGGGGGCCATCGGGGGGTGCCTCTCGGATTCGGTCGGGGTCGCGGCGGGCTCACGAGACCGAGCCGCACTCGGGCGACCGCCCGCGCGCACCCCGGGGTGCGGCGCGGTGGCACCGGGCTCAGTTCCGTAAACCTCGACGGTGCCGCGCACCGGCCGTCCACGCGCGTGGCGGTTCCGGTGGCGGGAGCCTTGGTCGTGCCCGGCCGGGTGCTCCGACTCGTACGCCCGCACCGCCAGGCGCGGCCGTACTCACGGTTGCGGGTCAGTGCCGGATTTCCACCGGCTTCCCCCGATCGGGTACGGATGAAGTTGTCCCGCACACCTTAACGCTCCGGGGGCCGGCCCCTCACGCCGTTGCGGCACCTCGGCTCCCGGCCCAGGCCCCCCTCCCCCTCGCGCCTCGACCGAGGTGTCTGCAGCTTTGCGGCCCTCCAGCTCTGCTGTGTCCGCCCTGTTGCGCCCGGTCCTGGCGTCCGCCGCGCTCTGGCGTCCGCCTCGCTCGCCGCCGCCTCCTCCTTATTCCGGCAACGAACGCGGGGCGGTGGGGAGTTCCACGTTCCGTCACCGATTGTATTCGCGGAGTGAGGGGTGGTGGGGGTGTGTGGATGCAGGGGGATCGAAGGGGGCTGGAGGGGATCTAGAGGGCTATGTAGCGGAGGGGGTCCGAGCCCGGTAGCGGTTCCGCGTGGCCGCGTTTGATCAGGTGGCGGAGGTGGGCCTCCGCCTCGGAGACGGCGATGTTGCGGGAGCCGGGGGGTATCCGCTCCCAGGGGCGGTTCCACTGCATGGCCGCGGCGAGCTGCCAGGCCGTGAGCGGCTCGCGCAGCAGGGCGCGGAGGTCGGCGAGGCGTTCCTCGTGGTGCGCGATCAGCTCCCGGACGCGTCCCGCCGCGTCCGGGAAGGCGTGCTGGTGCGCCGGCAGCACCTCGGCCGGGGCGAGGCGGGCGACGCGTTCGAGGGAGTCGAGGTAGTCGCCGAGCGGATCGCCCCGGTCGAGCAGGTCGGACGGCACGTCGTCGGGGTCCTCGTACAGCCCGATGTGCGGGGTGATGCTCGGCAGGAGGTGGTCTCCGGAGAAGAGTCGCCCGAAGCCGGTCGGGGCGGCGGAGGCCGTGGGGGAGGAGTGCGCCGGGTGGGCCTCTTCCAGGTGGAGGCAGACGTGGCCCGGGGTGTGGCCCGGCGTCCAGATCGCCCGGACCCGGCGGCCGGGGAGGGCGAGGAGCGCGCCGGGCTCGATGTCCCGGTCGGGCAGTGCCGGTCGCGGTCCGGGCAGCCTCCGTTCGCGGCGCCGGGCGCGGGCGGCCCGCAGCGGCTCCATGTGCGCGTCCGGCGCCCCCGCCGCGGTGAGCTTGGCGACGAGGTAGTCGAGCCACTGCCCCGGTTGCGCCTCGCGGGTGCGGTGGACGACCGCGGCGTCCGCGGCGTGCATGGCGACCCACGCGCCGGAGGTCTCCCGCACCTTCGCGGACAGCCCGTGGTGGTCCGGATGGTGATGGGTGATCACCACGCCGTGCACGTCGGCGGGCGCGAAGCCGCAGGCGGCGATGCCGGCGGCGAGGGTGTCCCAGGAGTCGGGGTCGTCCCAGCCGGTGTCGATGAGCACCGGCCCGCGGTCGGTCTCCAGGAGGTGGACGAGGGTGTGGCCGAGGGGGTTGTCCGGGATGGGGACGGCGATGCTCCACACCCCGCCCCGGTGGTCGATCACCTGAGGTGCCATCGGTCCCGTCCCCTCCTGTGCCGTTGTCGTCGTCAACTATAACGAGAACGCGTTACAGAACTAGAACGCGTTCCAGAATGATCCGGAACGTCCGTGTCTCGGCGCGGAGTCGGGGGAGGCGGGCGGGTTGGGATTCGCGTCGGCGGCGTGGACTCCGGGACAGGGAACTGGTATCAGTTCTGGGAGCACTTTCTGATGAAGCGTCAGAAATGCAAAGGCGCCAGTGGGCGGTTCGGGCAACGGTCCCGCCAGCAGTCACTCAACGACCCCGGGGGCCGGCCGACCGCCCATGGCGTACGGAGTGTCACCAGACCGTCGAGACCGTCGGGAGGCGGCAGCGATGAGCGACCTCGTCGAGTACGGAAAGCTCTATATAGGCGGTGAGTTGGTCGATCCGGCCGGCCCGGACACGATCGAGGTCGTCTCGCCGCACACCGAACGCGTCATCGGCCGGGTGCCGCACGCGTCGCGCGCCGACGTGGACCGCGCGGTGGCGACGGCCCGGGCCTCCTTCGCGTCGGGGGTGTGGGCGAACGCGCCGCTGGACGAGCGGATCGCCGTGGTGACCCGGATCAAGGACGCGTTCGCCGCGCGCAGCGAGGAGTTCGCGCGGGTGATCGGCGCGCAGAACGGGACGCCGGTCACCTCGGGTGTCATGGTGCAGTCGCTGGCCGCGATGATGGTCTGGGACGCGGCGCTCACGGTGGCACGGGAGTTCACGTTCGAGGAGCGGCGGGCCGGGGCGCTCGGACCGCTGCTGGTGCGCCGGGAGCCGGTGGGGGTGGTCGCGGCCGTGGTGCCGTGGAACGTCCCGCAGTTCACCGCGGCGGCCAAGCTGGCACCGGCGCTGCTGGCCGGGTGCTCGGTGGTGCTGAAGGTCTCGCCGGAGACGCCGTTGGACGCGTATCTGCTGGCGGAGATCGTGACCGAAGCCGGGCTGCCGGACGGGGTGTTGTCGATCCTGCCGGCCGACCGGGAGGTGAGCGAGTACCTCGTCGGGCACCCGGGCGTGGACAAGGTGTCGTTCACCGGGTCGGTGGCGGCGGGCAGGCGGGTGATGGAGGTCGCGGCCCGCAACCTCAGCCGGGTGACGCTGGAGTTGGGCGGCAAGTCCGCGGCGGTGATCCTGCCGGACGCGGACCTGGACGCGGCGGTGGCCGGGATCGCGCCGTTCGCCTGGATGATCAACGGGCAGGCGTGCGTGGCGCAGACCCGGATCCTCGCCCCGCGCAGCCGTTACGACGAGATCGCCGAGCGGTTCGCCGCGGCGGCGGGGGCGCTGGTCGTCGGCGACCCGCTGGATCCGGCCACCGAGGTGGGCCCGCTGGTCGCCCGCCGGCAGCAGCAACGCTCGTTGGACTACATCGCGTTGGGGCAGCGGGAGGGCGCCAAGGTGCTGGCCGGCGGCGGGCGTCCGAAGGGGCGGTCGACGGGGTGGTACGTCGAGCCCACGCTCTTCGGCGGGGTCGACAACGGGATGCGGATCGCCCGGGAGGAGATCTTCGGCCCGGTGATCTGCCTGTTGCCGTACGGGGATGAGGAGGAGGCGGTGCGGATCGCCGACGACTCGGAGTACGGGCTGTCGGGGTCGGTGTGGACCGCGGACACCGAGCGCGGCATCGAGATCGCGCGGCGGGTGCGGACCGGGACGTACTCGGTGAACACCTTCAGCATCGACATGCTCGGGCCGTTCGGCGGCTACAAGAACTCCGGGATCGGGCGGGAGTTCGGGCCCGAGGGGTTCGCGGAATACCTGGAGCACAAGATGATCCACCTGCCGGCGGGTGCCTGATGGGCGAGCGCTGGCGGGTGGCGGTGGACCGGGGGGTGTGCATCGGGTCGGGGCTGTGCGCCGGGACCGCGCCGGAGCGGTTCCGGTTGGACGCGGCGCGGCAGTCGCACCCCGTCGAGCCGGAAACCGAGGCCGCCGAGAGCGTGTTGGCGGCGGCCGAGGGCTGCCCGGTGGAGGCCATCGCGATCACCGGGGCGGGGAGCGGGGAGGTGGTCTTCCCGCCGGAGGAGTGAGGGGCGGGGGTGGGGAGTGGGCCCGTAGGGGGCGGGGTGGGCGGACCCGTAGGGGTCGCGAGGGCCCCTTGCGGGCCAACTACCCGGTGGGGGCGGGAAGTTAACGGAGAACCGTCAGATCGATCAGGCGGCAGACGGTTTCGATGTCGATCTTCACCTGGGCGATCGAGGCGCGGCCGGAGAGCCAGGTGATCAGGGCGGAGTGCCAGGTGTGTTCGATGACGCGGACCGCGGAGAGCTGCTCGGGGGTGGGCGGGCCGTCCAGGCCGATGGCGTCGAGGATGATCGCGGTGGTCAGTCGGGAGACGGTGTCCACCTCGGGGCTGACGGACCGGTCGGCGAAGGTCAGCGCCCGCACCATCGCGTCGGCCAGGTGCGGTTCGCGTTGCAGGGCGCGGAAGGCCCGCATCAGCGTCTGGGCGACCCGGGCGCCGGGGTCCTCCTCCGACGGGGGGCGCTTGCGCAGCGTCTCGTGCAGGTGCTGGAGCTGGTCCTGCATGGTGGCGACGAGCAGGTGCACCTTGGACGGGAAGTAGCGGTAGAGGGTGCCGAGCGCGACGCCGGAGGATTCGGCCACCTCGCGCATCTGGACGGCGTCGAAGCCGCCGCGGCCGGCCAGTTTGGCGCTGGTGTGCAGGATGCGGCGGCGCCGGGCCTCCTGACGTTCGGTCAGGGGAGGACTCGCCGGAAGCGCCGGCCTGGCCGCCTTGGATTCCGTAGTCATGTGTCCCATTCCGTGGCTTTCCGTCCGCGATGCGGTGAGTGCCGGTGGTGCGATCGGCACAGCATGGCAGGGGCCGGGCCGTGGCGCGAATCACCCGGTGTGGCTCTTTCCGCTCCGTTCCCGCCCGGTAGATTCGCATACCGGTGAACTGATCAGTAGCTTTGCAGTTCTGAAACTTGTTCTAGATTACCGCCAGCGGTTACGCTCCGGCGAAAGTCCAGTGAGAAGGGGGCCGTGCGTGACCGCTGAGGCCGTCCAGGAAGCCGCGCCCCGCCCGGCGGAGACCCCCTCGGCCTCCGCTCCGACGGACCGTGAGCGTCCCCTGCGGATCGCGATGCTCACGTACAAGGGGAACCCGTTCTGCGGCGGTCAGGGCGTCTACGTCCGGCACCTCTCGCGCGAACTGGCCCGCCTCGGCCACACCGTCGAGGTCATCGGCGCCCAGCCGTACCCGGTCCTGGACGACGGGCCCCTCCTCGTCGAGGGCGGGCCGGGAGAGGAAGGCGCCTCCCGGACGGCGTCCGGCGGAGTGAGCCTGACCGAGCTGCCCAGCCTCGACCTCTACCGCCAGCCCGACCCGTTCCGCACGCCCGGGCGTGACGAGTTCCGCGACTGGATCGACGCCCTCGAAGTCGGCACGATGTGGACCGGCGGCTTCCCCGAACCGCTGACCTTCTCCCTGCGTGCCCGGCGCCATCTCGCCGCCCGCCGCGGCCAGTTCGACGTCGTCCACGACAACCAGACCCTCGGCTACGGCCTGCTCGGCGGCCCGGACGCGCTCGGCGCCCCCCTGGTCACCACCATCCACCACCCCATCACCGTCGACCGCCGGCTCGACCTGGCCGCCGCGCAGGACTGGAGGCGGCGCGCCTCGGTCCGCCGCTGGTACGGCTTCACCCGCATGCAGAAGCGGGTGGCCCGGCGGCTGCCGTCGGTGCTGACCGTCTCCGGCTCCTCCCGACAGGAGATCGTCGACGACCTCGGGGTCCGCCCCGACCGGATCCACGTCGTCCCCATCGGCGCCGACACCGACCTCTTCCGCCCCGACCCGACCGTCCCCGAGGTGCCCGGCCGGATCGTCACCACCTCCAGCGCCGACGTCCCCCTCAAGGGGCTAATCCACCTCGTCGAGGCGCTGGCCAAGGTCCGCACCGAGCACCCCGACGCGCACCTCGTCGTGGTCGGCAAGCGCGCCGACGGCGGGCCAGTCGCGGCCGCCATCGAACGGCTCGGCCTGTCCAGCGCCGTCGAGTTCGTCAAGGGCATCACCGACGCCGAACTCGTCGACCTGGTGCGCGGCGCCCAAGTCGCCTGCGTGCCCTCCCTCTACGAGGGCTTCTCGCTGCCCGCCGCCGAGGCGATGGCCACCGGCACCCCGCTGCTGGCCACCACCGGCGGCGCCATCCCCGAGGTCGCCGGGCCGGACGGCGAGACCTGCCTCGCGGTGCCGCCGGGCGACGCCGGGGCGCTCGCCAGCGGCCTGCTGCGGCTGTTGGGCGACGAGCCGCTGCGCCGCCGCCTGGGCGCGGCCGGCCGGGAGCGGGTGCTGGCCCGCTTCACCTGGCGGCAGGCCGCCATCGGCACCGCCGACCGCTACCGCGAGGCCATGGACCGCCAACGGGCCGGCGCCGCCCCCCGGTTCACCGGTCGCCGATGAACCGCGCCGCGCCGACCGCCCGCCGCCACCGCCGTACCTCTCCCCGCCCCTGACCGCCGGACGAAAGCGAACGCCGTGCTGACCGTCGACTTTTCCCGATTCCCGCTCGCCCCGGGCGACCGCGTCCTGGACCTGGGGTGCGGCGCGGGCCGGCACGCCTTCGAGTGCTACCGGCGGGGCGCGCAGGTCGTCGCCCTGGACCAGAACGGCGAGGAGATCCGCGAGGTCGCCAAGTGGTTCGCGGCGATGGAGGAGGCCGGTGAGGCCCCGGCGGGCGCCACCGCCACCGCCATGGAGGGCGACGCGCTGGCGCTGCCGTTCCCCGACGCCAGCTTCGACGTCGTGATCATCTCCGAGGTGATGGAGCACATCCCGGACGACAAGGGGGTACTCGCCGAGATGGTCCGGGTGCTGCGCCCCGGCGGCCGGATCGCGGTCACCGTGCCGCGCTACGGCCCGGAGAAGATCTGCTGGGCGCTCTCCGACGCCTACCACGAGGTCGAGGGCGGCCACATCCGCATCTACCGCGGCGACGAACTCCTCGACAAGATGCGCCAGGCCGGCCTCGAACCGTACGGGACGCACCACGCCCACGGACTGCACAGCCCCTACTGGTGGCTCAAGTGCGCCTTCGGCGTGGACAACGACGGTGCGCTGCCGGTGAAGGCGTACCACAAGCTGCTGGTCTGGGACATCATGAAGAAGCCGCTGGCCACCCGGCTCGCCGAGCAGGCCCTCAACCCCCTCATCGGCAAGAGCTTCGTCGCCTACGCCACCAAGCCGCACCTGCCCGAGGCGGCGGCCGAGCCCGAGCCCGAGGCGGCCGCGCGGCCCGCGGCGGAGCCCGCCGCCCGGCGCACCCGGTCCACCAAGCCCGCCGCCACCC
This sequence comes from Streptomyces sp. NPDC090442, assembly GCF_044769405.1. Taxonomy (NCBI): domain Bacteria; kingdom Bacillati; phylum Actinomycetota; class Actinomycetes; order Kitasatosporales; family Streptomycetaceae; genus Streptomyces; species Streptomyces sp. NPDC090442. Next base: position 1,955 of record NZ_JBIVXW010000010.1, on the reverse strand, counting down.
GCGGGGCCGCCACGTGACGAGCCCCGGGCGCACCGAACGGCTCGTCCTGCCGGGGGTGCTCACCGCCGACCAGGCCGCCCGCACGGTCGCGGGCATCCTGGCGACCCAGCGCACGGACGGCGCCATCCCCTGGTTCCGCGGCCACCACCTCGACCCGTGGGACCACACCGAGGCCGCCATGGCGCTGGACGCGGCCGGCGAACACGAGCGAGCCGAGGCCGCCTACGACTGGCTGGTCCGGCACCAGAACCCCGACGGCTCCTGGTACGCCGCCTACGCCGACGGGGACGCCGGCGCCCCCACCGACCGCGGCCGGGAGACCAACTTCTGCGCCTACCTCGCGGTCGGCGTCTGGCACCACTTCCTCTCCACCGGCGACGAGACCTTCCTGGACCGGATGTGGCCGGCGGTCTACGCGTCGATCGAGTACGTGCTGGAACTCCAGCAGCCCGGTGGGGAGATCGGCTGGAAGCGCGAGGACGACGGCACGCCGGTCCGCGACGCGCTGCTGACCGGCTCGTCCTCCGTCTACCAGGCGCTGCGCTGCGCGCTGGCGCTGGCCGAGCAGCGCGAGGAGCCGCAGCCCGACTGGGAGTTGGCCCTCGGCCGGCTCGGCCACGCGATACGCCACCACCCCGAGCGGTTCCTCGACAAGTCCCGCTACTCCATGGACTGGTACTACCCGGTGCTGGGCGGCGCGGTGCGCGGCGCGGCGGCCCGGGCCCGGATCGACGCCGAGTGGGACCGCTTCGTCGTCCCCGGCCTCGGCGTGCGCTGTGTGTCGCCCAACCCCTGGGTCACCGGCGGCGAGAGCGCCGAACTGGCCCTGGCGCTCTGGGCGATGGGCGAGTCCGACCGGGCGGTGTCGATCCTCGGCTGGATCCAGCACCTGCGCGCCGAGAACGGCATGTACTGGACCGGCTACGTCTTCGAGGACGAGGCGATATGGCCACGGGAGCTGACCTCCTGGACGGCCGGATCACTGCTGTTGGCGGTCGCCGCCCTCGGCGGTGACGAGGCCACCACCTCGGTGTTCGGCGGCGAACGGCTGCCTTCCGGGCTGGCGCCCGACTGCTGCCGTTGACGGCGCCCCCGTAGCGCGCCCCGCGTGAGCCAGCGCGGGGCGCGGGATCCGGCCACCCCCGGTTGGCCGTTTACCGGTGGCGGCCCACCGACGGGCGGGTCAGGCTGCGGACGATGTTCCCCGCCGAGATGCCCGCCGGAGGCGTGCCGTGTCCGTTCCGCGTGCCGTGACCGATCCGCAGTCCCCCGCCCACCACCCCGCCCCGTCCCGCGACCGTGCGGCCCTCCGCCGGGCCGTCGTCGCCCTGCTGTTGGCCTGCACGCTGACCCTGGGCGCCGTCGCCTGCGGCGGCTCGAAGAAGGACGAGGGCGGCGCCAGCGGCTCGCCCAGCCCCAGCAGTTCCTTCGAGAAGCAGAAGTTCGCCAAGACCCGCTTCGTCACCAACGCGGGCCTGGCGGCCGGCGCCACCTACAAGTGGATCATCAAGCCGTACAAGGAAGGCGACTTCAAGAAGGGCGCCGACCACCGCAAGCGGACGCTGATCAAGGCCGGCCTCGCCGGCGTCTTCACCTACAACCGCCTCAAGGCCGCGGTCCGCAACGCCCAGGGCGACCCGACGCTCTCCAAGGCCCTCGCCCCGATCAACGGCGGCATCGACTCCCTCAAGGACCTCGGCACGAAGCTCCGCAAGGGCGAGGCCAGCCCCGACGACGTCGGCAAGTTCCAGAACGTCATCGGCAACGTCAAGGACGCGGGGAAGAAGAACGGGGCTACGGTGACCGACCAAGTGCCGAGCGCCTCGCAGCTCGGCGGGTAACTCCCACGTTGTCGGCTGGCGCCGGTTGGTTCCCACGTTGCCGTCTGTCCCGCCGTGCGGGTTGCTGTCTTTGCGCCCGGCGGCGCGGGGCCGGTCCGCTGCGCGGGGCGAGCC